>NZ_KV820845.1:0-22389 GCF_001815515.1 Nosocomiicoccus sp. HMSC059G07 | reverse complement strand
TCGGTCCTGCTGCCACTAATTTTTAAGATGAAAAACTGTTAAACAGCGGATCGGTTTTTCATCTTGTAAAATTAAACGAACCAAAACCTAAACTCAACCAAAAATCATAGAACAATTCACCGACTCTTAGTGGTATAATTAAATTAATTCTATTGTATAGGGTGTGTTGGCATGAAAAAAGATGTTATTCGTTATGAAGAGATTTTAAACCGTAGTGCAGATCTTAAGGATGAAATGCAAAATCTCCTTCAAAAGTTCGAAGAGAACTTAGATGAATATAATGCACTGAAAAATTATTATGGTAGCCAGGAATATTTAAATGACCTCGAGGTGTCGAATACGACTGACGAATACGATGATATTAACCAAGGTGTACTGTCTGAAGATGCGGTGTTTAACCTAATTGGTGAGATGTATCACTTAAATGTTGATATGTTAGAAATCGCTGCAAAATATTTAAGAACTCATTAATATAACCGAATTGAAATAAATTGAGGAGGGACGTTCATGAAGCATTATTACTTTGAAGTGGAGAGACGACACCGTGAAAGTCATGTCTATATTACGAACGAAGCGAGTCAGAAGATTGGTGAAATCATCTTGAACCCGCGTGAAAAGTTCGATAAGGAACATAGCTTTTTGTTTCGTTATAGAGACGGTGAAAGTTACTTTTTAGGATTACGTCAGCGCCGCTTTAAAGATATGAACGTCGCTCGTTATGAATTATTTACGGATGATGAGAAGTTTAAATTTAAAGAAAGAAAAATACATAATATAATGAATTTTCGAGTCGATGGGGTGATTGACGATTCGAACTATTCATTTACAGAACGCGTGGCGAATACGCTAGAGATGGTAAAAGAAGGTGTGACGATTGGTCGTATTACTGAAGATGAAATCGTCGTAAACGATCACACACTACGCGTTGAAGAAAGTGTATTATTTTTAATGTATTTCATGTTTAAATTATATAAACGTGAACCTGTAAGCTTTAAAAAGTACCTTTATAATATGGGGTGACATCATGTCTTTATTAGTGTTAAGTTTTATAATCCCGTTAGTTGGTGTCTTTTTACCGATTTTTATGGAAAATGATTTCGGATGGACACTGACGATTTTATTTTCAGTGCTCGGCGTACTGTTTAGTGCGACAAGCGTCAAAGAAAGAAAAGATAAATGGGCGATTATTGCCTTATTATTAAACGTCGTAGCTGTTGTTTACGCAGCATATGTGACGACTCAATTTTTTATGAGCTGATAAAGTATCAGCTCATTTTTTATTTATAAATAACTATACTTATTAATATCGAGTTCAGCATCGTTAAAAATAATAGTGTCAGCAATTACTTTTCCTAAAAATGGAGCAGCTGTTAATCCGCTTGATCCGAGACCATTCGCGACGAATGTTCTTTCATCGACAAATCCAATGAACGGTAGGAAGTCTCTCGTATATGGACGGAGACCAACTTTCATAAACTGTTCCACAATTTCTATATTAGGATAAAACTCCTGAAATACGTTCAATAAATACTCCTCATTTTCTTTTGTCGGAGTGACGTCAAAGCTTTCCGTATCAATATGTGTCGTACCGATAGCAAAGTGGTTTTTACTTAAGTTAACGATGTAGTGACTTCTATGCATGACGACCGGTAGATGTTCAAAGTGACCAGAAGTTTTCACGTGTAAAATCTCAGCTTTTTGGTGGCTGACTTTTGGTTCAAAAGGTTGTTCAGCGCCGTATGCACCGGTTGCGTAAATTTTAAAATCATCATCGTTTGGAATGTATGATTCATTTTTAATCGTGCCACCGGATTTTAAATACGCATCTTTTAATGCGTTTAAAAGTGCATCGCCTTTTACTTGCATCGCACCTTCAACGAATATGTTATAGTACTTGTTGTTTAAATATTCTACAGGCGCATCTTCTGACACAGAAATCATTTCTTCGTATACGTCATTATTTTTTTGAATACGTTTCAGCGCTTTACTATATTTCTTTTCGTCGTCGAATAAGATGTACGCACCGTTACGTTCAAATGATGGATTAATTGGTGAAGTTTTAGCGAGTGTTTCAATAAACTTTGGATAATACTTCGCACTTTTAGTGACCATATCGAGCCATAACTTGTTGCGTCTTTGACTGACCCATGGACAGATGATACCAGCTGAAGCTTTAGTCGCTTGTCCTTCATCTTGTCGGTCGTACACAATTGTATCTGTATGTTGTTGTAAGTGGTAGGCGATTGACAAGCCCATAATACCGCCGCCGATAATAATCATAATGATTCCTCCTAATCATATTATAACGATAAACGTTTAGATTTAAATTTAGAACAAATGTTCGATTTTTGGTATACTATTGTTGGTGAGGATAATGGAGCGACGGATTATTCATATAGATATGGACGCTTTTTATGCACAAGTTGAACAAAACGATAATCCTAAATTAAGAGGGAAACCGGTCATCGTTGGTGGGCGGTCTTTTAGCCGTGGCGTCGTTTCGACCGCGAGTTACGAAGCGCGTAAATACGGTGTGCATAGTGCAATGGCAATGAGTCGTGCGCATCAGTTATGCCCGGACGGAATCTTTTTACGTGCGCGATTTAACAGATATCGTGAAGTGTCGAGTCAAATTATGGATATCTTTTTATCGTACACAGAGATCGTTGAGCCATTAAGTTTAGACGAAGCATACCTCGATATTACGCATTTAGTGAGTAAAACTAGACCTGCGAAATCAATTGCGTTACAAATTCAACACGATATTTTTGAGAAAACGGGACTCACGTCTAGTAGTGGGATTTCATACAATAAATACCTCGCAAAACTCGCTTCAGGTATGAATAAACCAAGCGGTACAACGGTAATCGATTACGACAACGTCGACGAAATTTTAATGCACCTGGATATCGGTGATTTCCCAGGAGTCGGTAAAGTAACGAAAGAAAAGATGCACCGACTTAAAATATTTAACGGGCAAGATTTATACGACAAAGACGAAAATTTTTTAATCTTTCATTTTGGCAAAAGAGGAAGAAGTCTATATGAAAAGGCACGAGGGATTGGAACGAATCAACTCGATTACGACCGTGAACGTAAATCTGTAGGTAAAGAAACGACATTTAGTTACGATAGAAATGACGATGAAGAAATGGTACGTGTTTTAAAAGATTTGTCAGAACAAGTATCCGTAAGACTTGAAGATAAAAAACTATGTGGACGCGTCGTCACAGTAAAAATTCGTCACGACGATTTTACAGTGCATACAAAACAAACAGGGACGAGTAATCCAATATTTCGTACAGAAGACATATATGAAGTCGCGCATCATTTGTATTACGAGTTAAAAGATCCGACGATACCGATTCGTTTAATCGGTGTCACTGTTTCGGACCTAGAAAAACGATCGTATCGGAACATGACAATATACGACTTTTTAAAATAAAATATGATTTGTTATACTATATAAATATAGAAAAAAGCGAGGGTTTAAAGTGATAGTTGAAACAGATAAAGAACTAGAAGGATTAAAAGAAATCGGTCAAATTTGTGGACGCGTATTAAAAGAGACAATCGAGTACACAAAAGTAGGGATGACGACAAAAGAAGTCGACGACTATGCAGGTGCTTTACTCGAAAAGTACGGTGCAAAAAGTGCACCGATTACTGAATATGACTTCCCGGGATATACGTGCATTAGTATTAACGAAGAAGTAGCACATGGTATTCCAGGAAAACGAGTCATTAAAGATGGAGATCTCGTGAATATTGACGTCTCTGCAATGAAGGACGGTTTTTATGCAGATACAGGTTTATCATTTGTCGCTGGAGAAGTGGATGATGAACAAAAGCAAAAAGTTATCGACGTTGCTGAACTGGCATTTGACGAAGCGATGAAAAAAGTAAGACCAGGAGCGAAGCTATCTCAAATTGGGCGTGCCGTGCATAATACAGCACGTAAACATAATATGACTGTTATTAAAAACTTAACAGGGCACGGTGTTGGATATAGTTTACACGATGAACCACAGCACGTTTTAAATTATTATGATGCATCGGATAAGACGATTCTTAAAGAAGGTATGGTGCTTGCGGTTGAACCGTTTATTTCAACGAAAGCAACTCTCGTTTATGACGGAAAAGACGATTGGGCATTTGAAACAAAAGACGGTAGTTATGTCGCTCAAAAAGAGCATACAATTATGGTCACTAAAGATGGCCCAGTATTACTCACTGAAGTAGAGTAACAAAAAGACGATCAAACTTTAAGTTTGATCGTCTTTTTCTTTTAGTAATCGTTATGAATAACTTCTACAGCACCTGTACCAGGGTCCATGACAAGACCGTGAACAGGAACATTTTTATCCATTAACGGATGTTGTTTAACGATTTTGATGTTTTCTTCTACACTTTCTTCAACGCTATCAAAGCCTTGTAACCAGTCGACGACGTCAATTCCTGAATGCATTAAAGTATTAATGACTTCTTCACTTATACCGCGGTCGTGCATTTCTTTTAAAATTGGTTCAGGCTTTAACGCACCAAATCCGCAGTCATTATGACCCATAATGATAACCTCTTCAACACCGAGCATATATACAGCGACGAGTATACTTCTCATCGTACTGCCGTATGGGTGTGTAATCATAGCGCCAGCGTTTTTGACTTGTTTAATATCGCCATTTTTAAGACCGAGTGCTTTATAAGTTAGTTCCGTTAGCCTAGAATCCATACATGAAACGATCAGCACTTTTTTATCTGGTGTTTTTGATGTTTGATAGTTTAAATAATCTTTGTTTTCAACAAATTTTTCATTGTTTTCTAATAACGTATCGAGTAATCTCATGCTTTTTCTACCTTATCTCTATTCCCGTCTTCATTGACGTTTAAGTATTCTTTATGTTTAATTGCGTTAATTTGAGCACCTAAAATTAAAATGATACTCGTAATATATAGCCATAAAATTAAAATGATGACCCCTGCGATACTTCCGTATGTTGCAGAGTAGTTACTAAAGTTAGAAACATAGAAACTAAATCCGAGTGATGCGACGATGAAAAGAACTGTTGCAGTAATCGTGCCTGGTAATACAGATTTAATTTTCACTTTAATATTCGGTGCAAAAATATAAACGATTAAAAATGAAACGAAAACGAGTAATACAGGAAGTAAATTACTCACTAAGTTCCATACAAATTTTAACTGTTCTGCATCAACAAAACCAAAAACGAAACTACCGATTTGGTTACCGAGAATCATTAACACGAACGTACCGACAATACCGAGAGCAAGTATCAGTGTAAATACTACAGATAAAATACGAGAGACAATTCCGTTACGATTGTCTTCAACATCATAAGCGACGTTAAATGCACTCATTAATTGGTTCATACCGTTCGAGGCAGACCATAACGTTAAGAGTAAACCGATAGACAGTAATCCACCAGAACTACTCGATAGCACGTCGTCTAAAATACCTGTCAGCATACCAGAAATCTCTGATGGTGCGTATTCATTGATCAGATCTGTAAATTGAGACTGATCGACATTAAATAACGGTATGATAGTCAGTAAAAAGATTAACGCAGGGAAGATTGAAAGTAATAAATAGTACGCAAGCTGAGCTGCCATACCTGTCGTATTGTCTTTACTAAACTGGAATAACAACTTACCTAAAAATCCAGCGTCGTCTTTTACTTGAACGGGTTTATTCACTTTTGAGACGTATACAGATGATCCAGGTTTAGGAACGACTGATTGGAACGTCTGATACCCGACGAAATACTCGTGCTTTTTGTTATCTTCTTTTTGTTTTTCATTTAACTCTTTCATGAGTTTTTTCTCTTTTTTCTTTTCGTCAGCTTCGTCTTCTTTTTTTTGTTCTTTATATTCAGCCTCGGCCTTTTCTTGCTCTGTTAACGCATCTTCTTTAGCCTGTGCTGTTTCGCCTTTGTTGCCTTGAGCTTTATGTTCTTTGTTGTAATCATCACCGTGCTTTAACTCATTTAAAAAATCGGTGTTACGTTCACGGTTCGTTTCTTTACTCATACACATACCTCCTATAAAAAAGAGCGCCATTCGACGCTCTATATTGTATTATTGCAGATGCTTTTGATCTTTATTTTTATCGAAAATTGCTTTTGCGTTTTTAAGTGATTCTTCAAGCTCTGGGTTGTTACGGCGAATTTCTTCGAACGTATCTTTCCAGAATAGAACCTCTTCTTTAATTTGCTCAAATTTTGATGGTTCACTTGAATTTGACGCAAATTGATTTTTTAATTCGTCTGGATGTTTTGCATAGTCAATTGCTTTTTTAGAACCTTGAATGACAGATTCTCGTGTGTTTTTATCTATTAGACTAACGAGTCCTCCGACTGCTGCACCTAATAAAACGGCAGGTAATAGTTTGTTTTTCATAATCCATCGTCTCCTTTAAATCTCTCAATACTTAGATATAACCATTTTAGCGAACATTTAAACGAAAGAAAATATAAATCGACAGTAAACGCTATTATTTGGTAAACTTAACTTTATGATAGTACGATTCGGGAGGCCTTATACGAAATGGATAAAGTACAAATGTTAAAAGAAATCGAAGAAGCTTTGAATGTCGTCAGTAAAGGAATTTTAAGTGACGAAGAATTCCCTGACGATAAAATTGATGAATTAAGAGATTACCATCGCTACATCAAAAATCAAAAACAAATTTCACCAAAAGAACAAACGATGATCATCGACGAAATTGGTAAACTTAAAAAGTAAAGGGGTACTACATATGACAAACAACAAGTTAACAAAATACGCAGAGTTACTCGTAGATGTAGGTGTAAATATTAACGAAGGAAAACGTCTATTTATTTCAGCGACGACAGATGCGTTACCACTCGTTCGTGAAGTGACGCGTGTTGCGTACGAACGCGGAGCAGCTGAAGTCGTTACGAAACTTTCTGACGATACGTTATCACGCCTTCACGCTGAAAATCGTTCAGCTGAAGAACTCGCAACAGTTCACCCGTGGATTGTAGAAGAGCGTATGCATTATAGCGACGAGCATGCTGGATTCTTAAGCATTATCTCAAGTTCGCCAGAACTACTAAAAGGGATCGACCCGATGAAACTTAGAGAAATGCAAATCGCAAATGGTAAAGCATTAAAAGATTTCTCTGCACGTGTACAATCAGATTTCCACTCATGGTGCGTGGCTGGATATCCATCGGTCGACTGGGCAAAACTTGTATATCCAGATGAAACAGAAGAAGTTGCATTTGAAAAGCTATTAGATCTTATTCTTTATACAGTTCGTGCTGATCAAGACAATCCAGTAGAAGCATGGGATACGCACGATAAAACATTGCATGAGAAAGTTGATATTTTAAACGATGCGAACTTAAAATCGATTCGTTTTGTGTCTGAAGGTACAGATTTAACGATCGGTTTACCGGAAGGATATCTTTTTGCAGGGGCTTCAAGCGTTGACGCGACAGGTCGTAGCTTTATGGCAAATATGCCAACTGAAGAAGTATTCACTGCTCCAGATAGAAATAACGTAAACGGATATGTAAGTAATACGTTACCGTTATCGCACGGTGGAAACATCGTCGATAACTTTAAATTAACGTTTAAAGACGGAAAAGTAGTCGACTTTGAAGCAGAAGTTGGTTACGAAATTTTAGAAAACATTTTAGAAACAGATGAAGGTGCACGTTACTTAGGTGAAGTGGCACTCGTACCGTATGATTCTCCAATCAGTAACACGAATACGTTATTCTACAACACGTTATTTGATGAAAACGCGTCATGTCATATTGCGCTCGGAAGTGCGTATGCATTTAACGTGAAAGACGGAAAAGAAAAATCACGTGAAGAATTAAGCGAAATCGGTATTAACGATTCAATTACGCACGTTGACTTTATGATCGGCGCTAGTGACACAGATATTATCGGTTTAACAAAAGATGGAGAAGAAATTCAAATCTTCAAAGATGGAGACTGGAGTATTTAAAAAGTCTATCCCACACTATTTAAAGTATGGTATTATAGTAGTAGTATAGGTAAGTAATGATTCGGAGGTAAAAACTATGTTCTCATTCGGATTTTTTGGAATGACGTTAAGTATTTTAATTGCTGTTTCGATTACTCTCGTCGCTGTATTAGGTTTCGGCGGTGTAGTTTTCTATTTCTTAGCACAAGCGTTCAACAGTGAAGACGCACTTGTTGTTGATACGAGAGAAGAAGCATTAAACCGTAAAATTTAACACATAATTTTAGAGGAGACGATGATCTCCTCTTTTTTTACTTAAAACAAATCGAGGTGACAACATGATTAAGAAAATGTCAGAATCATATTCAGTAAAATCAGCAATTGTTTTCCCGCAACATACGAACAATTACAATACGATGTTTGGTGGCGTGTTACTCTCTCAAATTGATGATATCGCAGCAATCACTGCAAGACGCCATTCAGGAACGCAAGTGTTGACTGCATCGATTGACTCGATGGACTTTTTAAAACCGATAGAGCTCGGTGATATCGTCGTGTTAGAAGGTGTTGTGACACATACAGGTACTTCATCGATGGAAATTATGGTAAAAGTATCTCGTGAAAGTCACGGGAGTAATGAAAAGAAACTCGCAGGCTTTTGTTTTATGACATTTGTCGGTGTCGATGAAAACGGTAAGCCGGTACCTGTTCCTAAAATTGAATGCGACTCAAACACGCTACAATTTTTAGTCGATAGTGCAGACGTGAGAGTAAAACGACGTAAAGAACGATTAACACATACAAAAGAGCTCGCAACATATATTGAACAAGAACTTTTTTAGGAGGACGTTATGAAAGTAGAAAGAGTCGTGCAGTTAAAAAATAACTTTTACGACGTATACTTTAGCGATCAGTCTAAATTAAAAGTACACGAAGAATCACTCGTAAAATACGAGCTATTGCCTGGCCGAATAATTTCTAAAGATATGCTAGACGATATAAAAACATCAATTGAATTCGACCGAGCATATATTAAAGCAATTCAATATATATCGTATAAAATTCGTTCCACTCAAGAAGTGATCGACTATTTAAAAGACGAGTATGCGGTGGATATTATTAATCAAACGATTATTCGTCTAAAAGAAGAACGATATATTGACGATGCACATTATGCGACGAGTTTAAGTAATACGATTTTTAATACGACAGATAAAGGACCAAAACACCTTGAACGTAAGTTGTTAGAAAAAAACATCGATGAAAATATAATCGTCGAAGAAGTTGAACGATTTAACGACAAAGTCGACGAAGGACGTATTGAACGAATCACTCAAAAAGAGTTAAAAAAATATAAAGGTTCGTCAAATCATTTCGAAATGAAGTTACGTCAAAAACTGATGCGTGATGGTTATACGAACGCACATTTTGATTTTATTCCGTCAGAGATTCAGTTTGACGACACTGATTATTTTGAGAAAGAATTTGAAAAATATTATAATAGATTGAAACGTAAATATGAAGGATTTCAACTAAGACAAAAACTAACAGCGTCACTGATGCGCCGTGGGTTTAGTTACGATCAAATTAACGAGAAGTTAGAGGGAATTGAAGATGAGTTTTAGTACGATGACGAGAGTTGAATTAGAGCGATACATTCAAGAGACGCGTGAAAAAATGCGTAAAGCTGAAATGATGGGTGTCGAAAATGAATACCGCGTATTAGAGCGTCAAGCACTAATTGCGGAGTGTTATATGATCGACTTATCACTCATTCAACCAGGGAAAATATATAAAGTGATTGCAAACGAAGATCACTACTTTAAAGTCGAATATTTAAAAGGTGTGTTTGCGTGGGGCTTTTACATCGGTGGAGACGAACCAGAAACAGCAATACCTGTAAGCTTACTTCAACTGGATAAAAAGTAATGCAAGATATTATTCTTCATAAAGCGACAGGAATCGTCTACCATCATAAAGAGCGCACGAAAGATACGCGTTTCTTTTTAAAGCCGACGTATCTCATATTACGAGACATTAATACGACATTATACCGAGGAGAAGTTCTCGGTATACTCGGTGATTATTCAACTTTAAAGTATTTAAAAAATGTGTTTTCTGGACATTTAAAACCTGAAGAAGGTCGCGTGAAATACGACGTCTCATTTTTAAGTTTAGACGTTGAAGATCATCTTTTAAACGATAAACCTCTACATACGTTTATAGCTGAAATATTAGAAGAGTATATGACAGAGCGAAAAGTGAAAGAGTCGCTCGAATCGTTAAAACGTCATCCACTCTTTTTTGACTACTGGGAAAACTCAGTGAGTCAATTATCGCGTCAAGATATCGCAGTCATTTTGATGGAACTATCGTCAGAGATAAAAGCCGATATTACGTTATATAATAACTTTTATCGTTATTTAAACGACGATGGTTTTAAACGATTAAAATTCATCATTAATACGTTAGAATCTCGCGAGCTCGGTGTGTTTTTACTCGAGTCGAATTTCGTACCGATTGAAAAACTTGCCAACCACTTCGTATGGCTCAGTTATGGCCAAATGCGTTTTGAAGGCACCGTTCAAAATGGTCGTAAAGTGTATAACGATTATATGAAACTACGTTCTCAAATTCGTAGTACGGATGAAGAAGCGCTTTTTGATTTAGATTGGAAAGAGCGTATGTATGAACCGATGAACTTTAAGCACGGTTTAAAACGACGAAACCGAAAAGGTGAATCGGTCATCGATACGTTAAACATACAAAGACTTATTATCGCGTTTGTCGTTTTCTTTACGATGGTACTCTCATACTTTTTAGTCGTTATGGATTTTGAATTCACAAAAGAAGAGCATCCATTTGTAGAAGTTGCTGAAGAAGAAGAGGAAGAGACACAAGTTGAAAGGCTGCGTTATGCGTTTATAATTAGTGATGACGTCACTGTCAATGATACGTCTATACCTAAATACGCCTTAATCGCTATCGATGAATCTAATAAAAAGAATGTGACGACAACGATAGATAATGAAACAGTAAAAATACCGATAGACAACGTCGTATTATTTAACCCGTCGAGTATGTATGAGACGATTGATTACGACACGATGCTTCAGTATATGAATGATCAATTTTTAGACAATCATCTTTTTTATGCAAACTACTTAAACGTAGACGTTAGTCATATTGAGTCAGACTTTAGATTATCGCGTTTAGATTCATATGAAGCAGAAGTTGAAGGTGTCGATATAACATTTTTATTAGACCGTGATACTTCAATTGGTTTAATGACGAGTGGAAAAGAAAGTGACAAAATAAAAAGTGAGTTTAACATTACAGAAGATTATAAAATTTTTAGAACAGATGGTGGATTTGTATTATATGATGCACCAAATAACAAATGGATTTATTTAAGTAGATAGGTGAAACTATGAATCATACATTTCAATATTTATGGAAAAAGACATTTACGTTCCGTGGGCGTCACGTCTTAGCGAGCTTAATTCCGACGTTCATTTATATCTTCTTTATGATTATATTAATTGCAGGACTCACATTTTTATCAGCGGACCAAATGACACGACTCACTTATTTTGTAATCGGTATAACAGCAGTCGTTTGGTTATACAACTCAGCGATGTTGAACTATTATGAAATATTTAGAAAAGACTCGATTATACGGATGAATTACATTCCGTTATATTTAAGAGTATTACCGACAATTGTATTCCAAACAGTGCTTTATATATTGTTTACAATTCTTTATAGTGCGATACTTTCACTAAGAACGGCTGATTTTATGTTGAAATTATTCTCGCTTGGATATTACGTCATACTCGGTATGATTTTAATCGTTCCGTTTACGATATTTTATATTCAACTTCGTCAGCATATAAAGTGGAAGCATACAGATAAAGCACTACTCGTTATTTTATTAATTACGACACCTGTATTTTACATCGGGGATAATTTACCGACGATTTTACAAAATATATTAACGTTGAACCCATTTTACTACATCATTTACGGGATTGAATTATCTGCAATAAATGTTTCGTGGTCGACAAATAGAATTCCGACAGATCTATTATTTTTATCTGAGATGACATTAATATATATGGCGTTATATGCAGTGTACACAAAGACAAATATATATATGAAAAAATAATTCCCATTGAATTGATATTCAATGGGAATATTTTTAAGTGACTTTACTTTGGAGTTTTTCTTCAGAAAATACCCAACCTGTAAAGCTCGATTTAATGTCGTTTGTGTCTTGATTTATAATGATAATACATACGAACGGGTAGTGTCCATTTTGTAAATATCTTAAATCGATGTACCTTACTTCGATATGTGACCGATCGACTTGTGTGACTTCATATCGGTAAATACTTGAAAAGTAGGTAAACGCATTAAAGTCTTTGTTTGATTTTACGATTTCGTATAACTCTTCTTCAAGTGGACCGACTTTGTCGAACTCATCATATATAACGACTTGTGTTTTAAACGCTCGACCGACGACAAACTTGTCTTTTGTGACGAGCGCGATACGCCACTCGAAAAATTTAATCGTCGGCATAACAAATAGTCTTAGAATTTCAGAATTTGGTAACAGTCGACTGACTTTTTTCATCAGCATGCGTTTATACATTGCACGCATGACATAATAAATAGCGAGTAGACTATAAATGATGAAAAATAGTATGACTGGGTTAAATCCAAATGCCCATAAAACTAAATATAGTGAAAGTAATATTAATATTGGAATATCGATCGTGTTGATAATACCGAGTTGAATCCAACGGTTATCAAAAAATCGCAACGCTTGCGTACCGTACATATTAAATATGTCAACAAACACATGTAAGAACACAGCAAGCAACGACCATAAATACATATGGAAAAAATCTAGGTCAAATATTACGTTTGATACAGTCGCGAGTAGAAGCGGCCAAATGACAAACGTAAATGGTAAACTATGTGTTAACCCGCGGTGGTTTTTAATGTACGTCGCATTATCTTTTGCTTTTAATACCGTATCGATATCCGGGATTAAACTTGCGGCAACCATCGTTGAAGCGAACCCAACAGTGACAGCGTCAACGTGTGGGTCGATTGTTGCGAGTCCAACGAGCGTACCACCCATTAATCCGTGTGTTACAGTATCCATATATAAAACCTCATTTAATATATTAGAATAGGTGAAAAATTTGAACTATAAATTGTTTAACGAATCACTTTTAGATTGGTATTATGAAGTGCGCCGTGAATTACCGTGGAGAGAAACTTCAGATCCATATAAAATCTGGCTATCTGAAGTGATGCTCCAACAAACTCAAGTGAAAACCGTCATCCCTTATTATAATAAGTTTATCAAAAAATACCCAACACTTGATTCGATTGCGAACGAAAATAGTGAATCGCTACTGAAAGAGTGGGAAGGGCTAGGTTATTATAATCGTATTCGTAATTTCCATGAAGCGGTCAAAGAAGTCCAATCAAGTTATCAATCCGAAGTTCCAAATCAACCTGAAACGTTCTTCACATTAAAAGGTGTCGGACCGTATATCGGCGGTGCGGTTCAGTCGATCGCATTTAACCATAAAATTGCCGCAGTGGACGGGAATGTCCTTCGTGTCATGACGAGACTCACTGAAGACTCCAGAGACATTTCAAAACAAAAGACGATTTCCTCAATTAAATCACATATAGAAACGTTTATGCCAGAAAGTGCGGGGGATTTTAACCAAGCGATGATGGAACTCGGAGCAACTGTTTGTACACCACGCGCACCAAAATGTATTACGTGTCCAGTTCAAGCACACTGTGAATCATTTAAAAATAATACTGTTAATCTATACCCGTTTAAGAAGAAAGCTAAAGCTAAAAAAGAGTTGTATTTTAATGTCTATCTTATCCTAAATGATCAGAATGAAATTTATCTCTATAAAGAAACGAAAGACTTACTCCAAGGCATGTACAAATTTCCAAAATTTGACGTCGACACGAATGTAGAAACGATAGAGGATAAATTACACATTGAATTATCTCAACCTCAATTTTTAGGAGAAGAAAAGCATATATTTACTCACAAAGTATGGTATATGAATATATACGTCGTTCATACGACGTCTACAAATGACCATTTTGTACAACTAAATGAAGTGCGAGAACTTCCGATGAGTGTTGCGATGCAAAAAGTATATAAATATATCGATGAAACGATTTAGTAAAGTTCGTATGTTGAATGTGATATACTAACAAAGTAAAAAGAGGTGTGGCGAATGATTAAAGAAACCATACCGAAAACGGGTGAAACCGTCAGAATACAAAGTTATAAACACGACGGTAACATTCATAGAGTGTGGAAAGAAACGACAATTTTAAAAGCGACAGATAGTATTATCATCGGTGGTAATAATCATACACTCGTCACTGAAAGTGATAATAGAAAATGGGTGACGAGAGAACCTGCGTTAGTATATTTTCATAAAGAAGCATGGTTTAACGTCATTGCGATGTTTAGAGAAGACGGCGTATATTATTATTGCAATTTAGCTTCTCCATACGTTTATGATGGTGAAGCAATTAAATACATCGACTACGATTTAGATATTAAATTATTTCCAGATGGGAAATACTTTTTACTCGATGAAGATGAATACATCCAGCATAAAAAAGAGATGAGATATAGTAAAGACATCGATGATATACTGCATTATCAAGTTGACACACTCCAAGAATGGATTGAAGAAAAAAGAGGCCCGTTTGCGGAAGATTTTGTACACATATGGTATAAACGTTATCAAGAATTAAACCAATCGTAAGATTGGTTTTATTAGTGTAGGGGGGGTTTCTTGGTTAAACGGTATTTAAAATTTGTTAAACCGTATACGTGGCACGTGATTTTAACGATTATTATCGGGATTATTAAATTCGGTATTCCATTACTCATTCCGTTACTCATCGCGTACACAATCGACGACGTGATTCTCGTCGACAATTTAACAAATGATGAAAAACTCGATAAAATGTGGCGCGTACTTATGCTGTTTGGTGTCATATTCGTCTTAATTCGTCCGCCGGTTGAGTATTTAAGACAATATTTAGCACAGTGGACGAGTAACAAGATTTTATATGACATTCGTCATTATTTATATGCGCATTTACAGCGTTTAAGTTCGAAATATTACGCGAACAATAAAGTCGGCGAAGTAATTTCACGCGTCATTAACGACGTAGAACAAACGAAAAACTTTATCGTCACTGGACTTATGAATTTATGGTTAGACTTAGTCACGATTTTAATCGCGTTAGGTATTATGTTTACGATGAACGTTCAACTGACGCTCGTATCGATGATTATATTTCCGTTTTATATTTTCGGCGTATGGTATTTCTTTTCTAGACTACGCCATTATACGCGTGAACGTTCACAAGCAGTGGCAGAATTACAAGGGTTTTTACATGAAAGAATTTCAGGTATTAACGTGATCCGTAGTTTTGCGATTGAGAATTACGAACAACAACGATTCGATAAAGTAAACGATAACTTTTTAAATAAAGCGACAACGCATGCAAAATGGACAGCGTATAGCTTTATGACGGTCAATTCGATTACAGATATCGGGCCGTTACTCGTTATCGGCTTTGGTGCATATCAAGTTATAGAAGGAAGCTTAACGGTCGGGGTACTTGCAGCGTTTATCGCATATTTAGATCGATTATATGGACCGCTTCGTCGACTCGTTTCTTCATCTACAACGTTAACACAAAGTATCGCATCGATGGACCGTGTGTTCGAGTTGATCGATGAAGAATACGACATCGTCAATAAAGAAAATGCGTATGAATTAAAAAATGTAAAAGGTGAAATCGAATTTAACGACGTATCATTTAAATATAATGAAGATACACCACTCGTTTTAAATGATGTTAATGCAAATATTGGTGTCGGAAAAACTGTCGCGTTTGTTGGAATGAGTGGTGGGGGTAAATCTTCACTCGTATCACTTATACCTAGATTCTATGAAGTCTCAGACGGACAAGTTCTAATTGACGGACACGATATTAGAGACGTTACGTTACATTCATTAAGAGATAATATCGGTATGGTCATGCAAGATAATATTCTCTTTTCTGATTCGATTAAAAACAATATTTTACTCGCAAAACCAGATGCGACTGACGAAGAAGTGTACCGTGCAGCAGAGCGCGCGAATGCTTCAGCGTTCATTGAGAATTTACCAAATGGTTACGATACAGAAGTCGGTGAGCGTGGTGTGAAGTTATCTGGTGGTCAAAAGCAAAGAATTGCAATTGCTAGAGTCTTCTTAAAAAATCCACCGATTCTTATACTCGATGAAGCAACGAGTGCTTTAGATTTAGAAAGTGAAGCGATTATTCAAGATACGTTAAAAGAATTAGCGCACGACAGAACGACGATTGTCGTTGCACACCGACTCTCTACAATTACACATGCTGACACGATTTACGTCATCGAAAATGGTGAAATTGTAGAAAGTGGAACGCATGAAGAGTTACTTGCTAAAAATGGTGCGTATTTTAGACTTTATAGCATTCAGGATGTTGAAGTATGAGCTATTTAGATCTTGAGTTTTTATCAGAAGATACGTTAAAAGCAGCAAAAGAGTTACTCGGTAAAAAAATTGTAACGTATACAAATGGAGTAACAACGAGCGGGTATATTACTGAGGTCGAGGCGTATTTAGGAACGAAAGACCGTGCAGCACATACGTTTACTGGAGTAAAAAATAAAAAGAACAGTACGATGTTTGAACCGTACGGTCATATATACGTCTATACGATGCATGGACATCACTGCATGAATTTTGTCACAACAAAAGACTTACCTGAAGGGATTTTAATTCGAGGAATAGAACCCGCTGAAGGTATTGAAGAGATGATTTTAAGGCGCGGTCGAGAAGTGAATCTTACAGATGGACCGGGTAAATTAACTGAGGCACTTGGTGTTAAAAGAGACACGCATAACGGTAAGATATTAAATACAGGGTACGTCGATATTTACGACGGTAAAATCCCTAAGGAGATCGTTGCGACACCACGTATCGGAATCGATAATAAAAAAGAAGCGGTCGATTATTTATACCGCTTCATCGTAAAAGGCAATAAACATGTTAGTCGTTTTAAAGGAAAACAAGATGACAATAACGGCTGGCAGTAAAAAACGTTCGATGAAATTCATCGAACGTTTTTTTAATCTAAAGTTTCTTCAGTAATTGATAAATCTTCGTCATTTGCGTGATATTTAAAATAGCTATTAGTAATACGGTCCGCATTTTCTATAGACGTATGGTACTCATTGATTGCGGTAATACTGTTTAAAATGTTTTCGTATCGTAATCGAACGTCTTCACTAATGAGTTTATGATAATCATCTAAAAAGTGTTCGATTAGCGTGTTTTCATAATGGTATAGATTATCTTGGTAATACTCTGACGTTTCTGGTGGAATTTTCTCAGAAATTTTGAGTAAAACTTGTTCATGATACGCGATGAGTTGGTCCATTTCATAGCGAATTCGGTTAATAAAGTCTTCAGTTAAATATTTATAGTCGTTTTCAAGTTTGTTTAAACTTTCTAACACGTACCACGCGTTACGCGTCATCTGAACGACTTGTCTAAATAATATTTTACTACGTAAGTCACCGAGTTTCGTTTTTCTGAGGTATGGTTTTTCTTCTTCGTACCAGGCGTATAATGTTTCTAATTTAGTGACGCGTTTATCGAGTGATTTCACATCTTTACGAATAGTGATTGCGTCACTCGCACCGTTTAACTCTAATCGAATGAGTTTAAATATGTCGTTACTAATGACGGCAGAGTGATTATATAATCGGTCTTCATATTTAGGTGGGATTATAAATAAGTTAATGACTAACGCACATAATACCCCAATCATTACGAGTGAAAATCGAATAATTGCTGTTTGTAAAAAATCACCAGTCGTCATGTCAGCACCGAGTGGTTCATCCATAATTGCGATTACTGTAACGACAGCAAGACTCGACACACTTTGTAAATTGAAAAATATGAGTATAGAAAGTACGAGTATAATCGTTAAACCGATGACGATTAAGTTACTTTCAAATAAAAGAACCATGACGATCGCTGAAATCGCACCGATAATGTTTCCTCTAAACTGGTTCCACGTTTGAGAAATGCTGCGGTGCACGTTTGGTTGTAGTGCGTTCACTGCAGCGATACCAGCGATTAACCCTGGTGTTAAACCGAGCAATTGCACGACGAGTAATGTTAAAACGACCGCGATTCCCGTTTTTAATATTCGGGCGCCAAACTTCATAGCACCATCTCCTAAAAGTCTTCTTTAAAGACCGCTTCAATAATGTTAAGCGTATCTTCGATATCTTGATCCGTATGTTCAGTTGTAATAAACCAAGCTTCATATTTAGAAGGTGCGATGTTAATACCACGGCGAATTAGCCCGTTAAAGAACGTGCTAAATGCTTCACCGTCAGTATCTTCTGCACCGATATAATCCGTCACTGTTTTATCTGTAAAGTAAATTGAAAAAGCCCCAACTTTACGGTTTACAACTGCTTTAATATTATATTGTTCGATTAATGATTGAATACCTTCAACTAATCGTTTACCTTTACGATCTAATTCTTCATAAACACCGTCTTGTTCTAATACTTCTAAACATGCGATTCCGGCAGCCATCGATAACGGGTTACCCGCCATCGTACCTGCTTGATATGCAGGGCCAAGTGGAGCGACTGATTCCATAATATCTTTACGTCCACCGTATGCACCGATCGGAGTACCACCACCAATAATTTTACCGAGTGCTGTTAAATCTGGTTTTACACCGAGTAAATCTTGTGCGCCTCCGTACATAAATCTAAACGCTGTAATGACTTCGTCATAGATGACGAGTGCACCGTGTTGATGCGTAATTTCATTGACTGCTTCTAAGAATCCATCTTTTGGCTCGACGATACCGAAGTTACCGACGATTGGTTCGACTAACACGCCAGCAATTTCATCTCCAAAACGTTCAAACGCTTGTTTTAAACCTTCAATATCGTTAAATGGAACGGTGATCATATCTTTCGCAACAGTTTCCGGTACACCTGCAGAGTCTGGTGTGCCGAGTTGAGCTGGACCACTTCCTGCTGCGACTAATACTAAATCGGAATGGCCGTGATAACAACCTTCAAATTTAACGATTTTGTTACGTTTCGTATAGGCGCGCGCGACACGGATCGTTGTCATAACTGCTTCGGTTCCTGAGTTTACAAAACGAATGCGTTCTAAGTTTGGCATTGCGTTTTGAATTTTTTCAGCAAAGAATACTTCTTCTTTTGTCGTCGTACCATATAGAATCCCTTTTTGGCTTTGTTCGACGATCGCTTTATGAATATGAGGGTGTGCGTGTCCTGTAATAATTGGTCCGTAAGCTGCTAAATAATCGATGTACTTGTTACCATCGATATCATAAAAGTACGCACCTTCCGCGCGGTCCATTACAACCGGTGCACCGCCACCGACTGCTTTATATGATCTAGATGGTGAGTTTACTCCACCTAATATAATATTTTCTGCACGATTTCTAAATTGTTCTGAATTTTTATGACTATACATATATGTGTCATCCTTTAATATGAGATTATTATTTATATAGTAACATATTTACACGCGCTCTTTAATTAAGAAGATAGACGTTTAAAATCTTCATATATAAGGTATAGAAAAAGAAACACTTGAATTTAGGAGCGATAGAGATGGAACAGTTTCCACAATTTAAATTAGAAAATCAAAATGGAGATATTATTACAAACGACGATTTAAAAGGGTTAACAGTCATTTACTTTTATCCAAAAGATAATACACCTGGATGTACGACTCAGGCGTGTGATTTACGCGATAATATAGAAGCGTTTAACGACTTAGATGTTACGGTATATGGTGTCAGTGGAGATAGTAAAGAGTCTCACCAAAAGTTTATCGAGAAAAAAGACTTAAACTTCGATTTATTGGTCGATGAAAATAATGAGCTTGCGAGTGCAGCGGGAGTTATCGGAGACAAAACAGTTTTCGGTAAAAAGGTTCGAGGTATTGTCCGTACGACATTTATCGTGAATGAAAATAATGAAATCGTAAAACGTTTTGACAAAGTGAGTCCAAAAAAACACGTCGAACAACTACTAGAATTCTTAAAAGAGGGATAATATGGTAAAAATTTTATCAAATGCAGAACTAGATGAAAGTAAATTAAAACAACTAGAAGAAAAAGGCGTTGAATTTAAATACGTTTCTAATAAAGAAGACTTAACTGAAGACTTACTTAAAGACGTTGACGTTTTTAATACGTACGGCGGGAATTTAAAAGAAGATATGGTTGAACTCTTACAATCAGTTAAATGGATAAACGTCATGAGTGCTGGTGTCGATAATATTCCAGAATCATTATATAAAAATAAAATCATTACAAATGTGAGTGGTATTCATAAAATACCGATGGCAGAATATACGATTGGATTACTATTAGCCCATTATAAGAAGTTATATGAGGCGTATGATAATCAAAAGAACAAAAAGTGGGATTATAAATTAACAGGCGGAGAACTCTACGGTAAAACAGCGATTATACTTGGAACAGGTGAAATTGGTAAAGAGCTCGCGCGACTGTTAAAAGCGTTCCATGTAAAAGTAATCGGATTTAATACGAGTGGTAGAGATGTCGAGTATTTCGACGAAACTGAAAGCATTGATAATGTAAAGAATAGACTGAGTGAAGCGGATTTTGTTGTCAGCATTTTACCGAGTACGAAAAAGACGAGAGGATCTGTAGATATAGATTTCTTTAAACATATGAACGATGAAGCGGTATTCGTAAATATTGGGCGCGGTGATCTTATCGAAGACGAGACATTAAAACACGTGTTAGATAAAAAACTCATATCACATTTAATACTCGACGTATTCAATGACGAACCTTTAGACAAAGATGCGTTCATTTATGAATATGATAACGTCACAATTACACCTCACGGAAGCGCACGGACAAACCGATATACTGAACGTGCACTCGATATGTTTTTAGATAACCTAGAGAATTATTTAAACGATGAAGAACTATTTAATGTCGTTTCCTATGAGAAAGGATACTAACATATTTGACATTGTGAATGGGTTATTTGTAAACTGTAATTATATAGATGTAACGAAAGTAGGTTAAACCCTATGACAATTATCGATTGCGATACAATGTTTAATGAGTCGATTGAAAAGTTAAAAGAGACAGGAGTTAGAATTACTCCACAACGTAAAGCAGTGCTAGAGTATTTAATTGAAACAGAAACTCACCCGACTGCAGATGAAATTTTTAAAGCATTGTCACATAACCATAAAAATATGAGTGTTGCGACAGTTTACAATAACTTAAAACTATTTAAGGAAGTCGGTTTAGTAACAGAGTTAACATATGGTGATGCATCAAGCCGATTTGATTTTAAAACTTCACCACATTATCACGTCATTTGTAAAGACTGTGGTAAGATTATGGACTTTCAATATCCAGCACTTGAAGAAGTGGAAGAACTCGCAAGTCTTTTAACAGGTATGGAAGTCGACGGGCATAGACTAGAACTATATGGTCGATGCCGAACATGTAACAAAAAAGAAGATTAGAAGTTATAACTTCTAATCTTCTTTTTTTAATTGTTCTTTAAGTTTTTCGCGGCGGTGTTTTACGTTGTAGTCGATGTTAAATTCCTCGCCCTCTAAATCTTTATCTAAAGTTAGTGGTTCTTTACAATGTTGACAATAATCGACTGTGCCTAAAATCTTTGTATGTTTACCGCAGTTTGGACATTGTACTCTCACTGCACGTGCACTAATCATGCCGACGTAAAAGTAAATAACAAAACTTAAAAGAATCGGTATTACACCGAGTATTAAAAAGATCAGCATTAACCACGGCGTCGATCTAAAGAACATTCCCGCATACATAATAATCATACCGATAAAAATTAATGCGAGTGCCCATCCACGTATACGTAATATCTTATTACCTGGAAGTCTCATATTTTCACCTCAAAACTTATTATATACAAAAATCATTTTATATTGTATTATAGAGAAAGTCTTTCTTGAGACGAATTAATTTTTAAAAAAACTTATAAAAACTCTTGACTATATTTTCCAAGGTGTTATTATAGAGTAGTCGCTTCAGTAACGGCGACAAAAATCAAGTAACATATCATCAAATCAAAAAGTTTTAAAAATAATTTTTAAAAAGTGTTGACAAGATAAAAACTACTTGATATAGTTAAGGAGTGTTCGCTTCACAGCGACGCAAAAACAATGAACATTGAAAACTGAATGACAATATGTCAA
>NZ_KV820844.1:0-283 GCF_001815515.1 Nosocomiicoccus sp. HMSC059G07 | reverse complement strand
ATAAATAAAAAGATCGCCAATAAATAGGCGATCTATAGTTTTATAAATTTTGATTTTTGCTCGCTTTAAGTATATTGGCAATTATTGAACCTAATGAAAGTACAGATACAACAGATCCTGCAATGGTGTTTTCTATAATAGCTAATACTATCCCACCTATAACTCCTGTCATGGATAATATACAACTAGCTATTATGCCTATCACTGTGAGATTATAGTTATTTTTATGAAACTTTTCTTGTTCTGTCTTATCTATAACATGCCTATGACTTTGTTCATTTTC
>NZ_KV820843.1:0-240 GCF_001815515.1 Nosocomiicoccus sp. HMSC059G07 | reverse complement strand
AAAGCTCAGAAAATATACCTGGAAAATCAGGTGTAGTCATTTCTACTTTTAAATCGGGATTATCAGTGCCTGAAGAATTGTTAAACTTATATCGCGCGTTTACAAATAATGGAATTACGACTTATATCGTAAGTGCAAGTCCGAGAGTATATGTTGAAGTCGCAGCTGAAATGCTTGGGCATTCAGTAAAGGTAGACAATATTGTCGCCATGGAATTTGAAGAAGATAACGGCGTTATAA
>NZ_KV820842.1:0-209 GCF_001815515.1 Nosocomiicoccus sp. HMSC059G07 | reverse complement strand
AGACGATAAGAAAAATGCGACTAACGTCTTATCGTTAATTGGAGTTACAAAAATATACAACAGAATTAAGTATACGACAGTGAAAAGTCCACTCGACAATATGATAATACTCGTCTTTGGTGTTTTAATGAACGGTACAATCATTTGGTAAAGCACCATGAGCACTAAAAATATCACAAACTGGATGAGGTCGTATTGAAATAAGAAAT
>NZ_KV820841.1:36611-37121 GCF_001815515.1 Nosocomiicoccus sp. HMSC059G07 | reverse complement strand
TTCTATTTTACACAATTATATGGACGTAACTTTTAATTAACAAATTCTCGGGTTTTTCATCCCTTTTTGTTAGATAAAAAATTATAATTAACAAAAACCGGGTCAGACGACTGAAATATGTTAAATAAATCCGGATAATGAACAAAATCGCGATATTTTTGTTAGATATATTTGGATGATATTGTATTTTTATCATTTAAAGATGAAAAACTACTACCGGCTCGATCTTATTTACAAAAATTTGCCGAATCTGTTAGATATATCGATTTAATTAACAGATTCTCGGGTTTTTCATCCCTTTTTGTTAGATATAAAATTATAATTAACAAAAACCGAGCCAAGCAGCCGAAATATGTCAAATAAACCCGGATAATTAACAAAAATGCGAAATTCTTGTTAAATATATTTGGATGGTGTTGTATTTTTACCATTTAAAGATGAAAAACCACTACCGGCCCGATCTTATTAACAAAAAATAGTCAAATCTGTTAAATATATCGAGATAATTAA
>NZ_KV820841.1:21023-36511 GCF_001815515.1 Nosocomiicoccus sp. HMSC059G07 | reverse complement strand
TTGTTAGATAAAAAATTATAATTAACAAAAACCGTACCAAGCAGCCGAAATATGTTAAATAAACCCAGATAATTAACAAAACTGCGATATTTTTGTTAGATAAACACGCACAGAAGTGCTTTTTCTTCTTTTAAAGATAAAAAGACGCTCCCAGGTCCGTTCACCAACCCACTCCAATGTTTAAAAATAAACGTTTAGTGCTAAAGTACATATAACTTAAGGGGTGAACTGTATGTTAGATCAATTTTTGGTGTTCGTTGATAAGGTGAACGGCGTCATATGGGGGCCGGCGGCCTTAGTGTTTTTAGGTCTCGTCGGGATTTACTTAACTGTTGGTACGAAGTTCGTACATATTAAAAATTTCTTTAAAATTATTAAACAGTCGTTTAGTGGGTTAAATGACGATAAAGATGAAAAACAAGATGGCGACTTAACATCGTTACAGTCAATGTTTGTATCGTTATCATCTGTCATCGGTATGGGAAGTGTCGTTGGTGTTGCGAGCGCGTTAATTAGCGGAGGGCCTGGTGCACTTCTTTGGATGTGGATCGCTGCCTTTATCGGAATGGTGATTAAATACTCTGAGATTATTTTAATCGTCATGTTCCGTGAGCAAAAAAGCGACGGTACATATGTCGGAGGACCTGCGTTATACGTGCGTAAAGGTCTTGGCCTAAAATATTTAGGTGAAGTAATCGTTGTACTTATGGTACTTGTCTGTCTCGCGAGTGCGATGATTCAGTCTAACGTGACGGTGTCGAACATGACAAATATCGCGCCACACTTATCGAACTACCTGTATATCTTAGCAGCAGTTAACGTCGTGATTGTTGGGATTGTCATTGTCGGTGGTGTTAAACGTATCGGAAGTGTCGCAGAAAAACTCATTCCGTTTATGTCGCTTTTCTACATTATCGTCGCGACGATTGTGATTATTATTCACTATAAAGATATTATCCCTGCAGTCCAGCTTGTGTTTTCATCGGCATTTAGTCCGGCTGAAGCAGGTGCAGGATTTGCAGGTTACGGAATTATGAAAGCTATGCAGTATGGTATCGCGCGTGGATTTTTCGTTTCAGGAGCAGGGCAAGCAGTATTCACAGTATCTCACGCACCAGCTCGTGTTAAAAATCCAGTCGAACAAGCAGTGTTTGGTGTAACAGAAGTATTTTTAGTCACTGTCGTCTGTACATTTACAGCGCTCGCTCTACTGACGAGTGGAGTTGAACTAGAAGGTAAGGATGCGGGGATAATCGTTGCACAAGTATTCGGAGATATTTCTCCGATATTAGGTATCGCAGTTGGTATCGCGACGATTTTATTTGCATATAGTACTGTAATCGGACTTGGCTACGTCGGTGAATCGCAACTTTCGACAATTACTTCAACTAAGAAAGCGCGCATCTACCGCTATATCTTTTTAGTTGCAGTATACATTGGTGGAATCGGCGGATTAAAAGCCATTTGGGATTTAACAGACGTCTTCTTAGGACTTGTCATGTTCGTAAACTTAATCGTTATGCTTCTTTTAAGTAAAAAGATATTCAAAGCGAGCAATGATTACTGGGGAGATGAAGGACAAAGTAGCGGACTCACTGCAGGATGCAGCAAAAACAAAAAATAATTTTCAACATTACCATTTAAAGATAAAAAATAGCCTGTACTCGTTAAGGAAATCCTCCCAACATGAGTACAGGCTGTTTTATTTATTTTTTGCGTTTTTTCTTCTTTGTATCGTCTTCACCGAGTACTTTGTCGACAACTTTTGCGACGACGATCGGTGCTAAAAATACAATTGCACGTTTGATTAATTTATTCATTCGTTTCTCCTCCTGACCGAGATACTATACTATACTCGTTTTCAAGGATTTTCAAACGTTTTAAATTTGGAAGAACTCTTGTAATCCTTCTTTTCTTAAACGTACACCGACGTAGAAGTCGCCGAACACACCGTAGCGTGCACTTGTTTCGTCGAATCTCATTTCGTAAATAATGTTTTTGAATTCGAGCATATCGTCAGATAATAGCATGACGCCCCACTCGTATAAGTCGAGTCCTTGTGACCCTAAAATGTACTGTTTAATTTTACCTGCGTATTTACGACCGATCATCCCGTGGTCTCTCATTAAATCACGGCGACGTTCGATTGGTAACATGTACCAGTTATCGTCGAGGTCACGTTTTTTATCCATCGGATAGAAACAGCAGTACTGTGCGTCCATTAATTCTGGATATAATCTGCTTCTTACATATGGGTTTTCGTACGGATCTTCGTCTGAATCTTTAGCGAGATAGCTAGACATTTCAATCGCTGAGAAGTACGAATACTCAGGAATTAAGAAGTCGCTAATTTTTAACTTGTTCAGTTCGTTTTCAAGCGCGTTTAACTCTTCAACTGTCGGGCGTAGGAACCAAAGTAAGATGTCTGCTTTTTGACCAGTAATGTTGTACATCGTGTGGTCGCCTTCTTTTTTCTTGCTGACTGCTTCGCTCTTTTCTAAGAACGTTTCAAACTCGCGAACGATTTCCTCTCTTTCTTCATCAGTAAGCATTCTTAACGCTGGCCAGTCTACGTTATATAAAAGATGTAAACTCCACCAGCCGTCTAAAGTTTTAACTGCTTCGCTCATTTATATCTCTCCTTAAAATATTTACCTAATTTTAGTGTACAGTCTGTTCGGCTGAATTCAAACACCAAATATCGAAAATTTGTGACAAAAGCAGTATAATATTGCTATGTAAAGAACTTTAGGAGAAAAACCATTGCAAAATACCGTATTATTTTATCCAAAAGAGTATACTGAACATCCGTTTGATTCGTTTGCATATGACGACGTGCTTCAACACCTCGTATCAGAAGATGAAACACCCCGCGTCAGAAGCTGGGTGCATGACAACTTTATAATACTCGGTCTTCAAGATATGCATTTAGAACATCTCGACGAAGGATTAAAAGTACTTCGTGAAAAAGACTATCACTACATCGTTAGAAATAGTGGTGGACTTGGAGTTGTGCTAGATGGTGGTGTGTTAAACGTATCGCTCGTCATTCCGAAAAAAGACGCTCCGTCGATCGATGACGGATATGATAAGATGCTTGAAATCATTCAAAAAAGTTTTCCGGAATTAGAAATTAAAGCGTATGAAATTGTCGGAAGTTATTGCCCGGGAAGTTATGATTTATCTGTCGATGGTAAAAAATTTGCAGGCATTTCACAGCGACGTATTAAAGAAGCGGTTGCTGTACAAATTTATTTAGCCGTAGAAGGATCCGGAAGTAAACGCGCTGAAGTAATGAAAGACTTTTATGACGTCTCTTCCAATCCACCAAGGTTAGACATGAATCCAGATGTGATGATTTCACTATCAGAACTGATAGACGGACTAACAGTGACAGACGCTGAAGAGAGAATTTTAAAAACGATAGAATCACTCTTTGGAAACATTCAAACAAGCGAGCAATTAACTAAAGACGCACTCGATTTATTTAATAAACAACGTGAGCGCATGGTAGAACGAAACGAACGTTTGAACGATTGAGGTGATATCATTGGTTACCGATTATAGATACGAGCAACTCGAATCAGAAAAAGTGTTTAAAGACCCAGTGCATAGTTATATTCACGTGACAGACCGCATTATTTGGGATCTTATAAAGACAAAAGAATTTCAAAGGCTTCGCCGAATTAAACAACTCGGTACGTTATATTTCGCATTTCCGTCAGCTGAACATTCACGGTTTACACATAGTTTAGGCGTATATGAAATTGTTCGTAAAATGGTCGAGAACTTTTCACGATATGACAAATGGACAAAAGATGACCGGCTACTCGCTTTATGTGCTGCGTTATTACACGATGTCGGGCACGGACCGTTTTCACATTCGTTTGAAAAGATTTTCGGAACAGACCACGAAACGTATACTAAAAAAATTATACTCGGAGACACAGAAGTGAACCGTGTATTAAAGCGTGTTGACGAGTCGTTCCCTGAAGCAGTAGCGAGCGTCATCGCACATACTCACGAAAACAAACTGATTATCTCGATGATATCGAGTCAAATCGACGCAGACCGAATGGATTACTTGCAGCGTGACTCGTATGTGACAGGCGTTGAGTATGGTAAATTCGATATCGACCGTCTGCTTCGAGTGATGGTCCCTTCAAAAGATGAAGTACTCATCAAAGATAGCGGTATGCACGCAGTCGAAGATTATTTAATGAGTCGCTATCAAATGTATTGGCAAATATACTTCCACCCGGTATCACGTGGGGGAGAAGTGTTGCTGACACTAATTTTTAACCGTGCAAAAGAATTATACGAAAGAGGCTACGTCTTTAAACAGCCTCCGAAGTATTTAATCCCGTTCTTCGAGAAGCGTGAAACTGTTCATGATTATTTAATACTCGACGAGACTGTTATGAATTTTTATCTACAAGAGTGGGTGGAAGAGATCGATGAAATACTCAATGAACTTGCTGATCGGTTCGTGAACCGAAAATTATTTAATTACGTACCGTTTTACGATGGGTTTATTACGTATTCGGAATTAGAAAGCTTATTTGAAGCAGCGGGTATCGACCCTAAATACTTTTTACTTACAGATAAATATTCTGATATGCCGTATGACTACGACCGACCAGGGTCTTCGCGTCAGCCAATTCACATATTAAAAGAATCCGGAAGCATTCGAGAAATTAGTGCCGAATCTGTAGTCATACAAGCGATTACAGGGCTCGACCGGTCGAATGCGAAGTTATATTATCCAAAAGAGAAAGTTATGCGTATTAAAGATGATACAATTAAAAAGAAGATCTTAAACTTATTAAATGAGTTATCGTAAATGATGTTTAGGAGGATTAACTGTGTCAAAAAAACCAGGATTTCAATTTAACATTATAAAAAATGACGAGTTAGATGGTCATAAAGGTGCAATGATTATTGAAGACGTTGCGCCAGTGTATATCGATCTCACCGAGCAACGACCGTTCGTCGACATGGGTGGGCTTCACGGGCGTGCAAAACCGGAAAAGGGCGTTAAATGGTTCACAGATATGAGTGAAGCGTTAGAAGAAGAAGGCGAGCGTAATGATTATAATTTAATATGGATGTCTTTAGATAAAGACGAACGAGGTGTGTATTATAGCGGAGTGACGTCGTGTTACTTTATGACGAATAAAGTCGGACGTAGACGCCGCGGGTATAAAATGATGCACGAACACGTGAATAGTTTAGACCACGCAATGAAAGGACGTTATCGTCTCGAAGAGTTAGACGACAAAACAAAACAAACGTTAATCGAATTTTTAAAAGAACGCGATCCAGTCGCGTGGGAAAACTCAACAGAACTCCACGAGTACCTCGGTGTATAAATATTAATTTTCATTTGATTAATTCAAAAAGAAAAGGTACAATAATCTTTAGTTATATCAGATAACTAAGACACTAAAGGTGGAGCGATTGCTCTGCCTTTTTTTCTTTTATGTAACAGTCGTTTTAAAAAGAATCGACACTAAATTATGTTATAATTACTCATTATGGTGGTGACGAATTGTGTATCGATTAAAACAGACAATTAAACAAAAGAGTGGACGCGAAAACTTTTCACAAACAGTTAAAGTCGAAAAGATTTTAAAAGGGAATCGCACGTTTTTAAAATACGATGAAATGCTGAACGGAGAGACTGTTCCAGTTATTTTAAGTATAGAAGACGACGTCGTGCGTATTATGAGAAGCGGTCCAGTGACGATGAAGTTCCAATTCGTAAAAGGCAAGCTGACGGACACTGTCTATGAAACAGTCGCAGGGCGCCACCGATTTAAAGTGTATACTACTGAAGTTAAAACGGCTGAGGACGAGGTCTTTATCTCGTATAAGTTATTTGAAAACGATGAAATACTAGGACATTATAAATATCATTTAAAGAAAGAGGCATAATATGGACTTAAAAGCGCATTTAGTAACGGTGATTGAAGACGCACTCAAACAATCCGAATTAGTAGAAGAAATTCCACACATTAAAATTGAAATCCCAAAAGATAAATCAAACGGAGATTTCTCAACGAATATCGCAATGGCACTCACGCGTACGTTAAAGCGTAATCCACGTGAAATCGCAGAGGAAATCGTTCAACATATCGATAAAGAAAAAGGCGATATCCGTGAAATCGACATTGCTGGACCAGGGTTCATTAACTTTAAAATGAACGAAGGCTCCCTCACTAAAATTATCGATGAAGTCCTCGATAAAAAAGAAAACTACGGACGTAGTGAGAAAAAAGACGTAAAAGTATTATTAGAATTCGTTTCTGCGAACCCAACAGGGTCACTCCACGTCGGTCACGCAAGAAACGCAGCAGTCGGTGATACGTTAGCGAATATTTTAGACTACGCGGGATACGATGTCACGCGTGAATACTATATAAACGACGCGGGTAACCAAATTCATAATTTAGCATTATCTATTAACGCAAGATACTTTGAAGCGTTCGGAGAGCCGTTAGAAATGCCTGAAGACGGCTACCGTGGTAAAGATATTAAAGCGATCGGAGAACGTCTAAAAAACGAACATCCTGAATATAAAGATTTAGATGAAAAAACACGTATCTCTAAATTTAGAGCGCTCGGTGTCGAATATGAAATGGCGCAATTAAAACAAGACTTACAAGACTACCGTGTATCATTTGATAACTGGTTTAGTGAAACGTCACTATACGAAAAAGGTGAAGTCGAAGAAGCGTTAGAAATTATGACGAAAAATGGTCATACGTATGAAGCAGATCAAGCGATCTGGTTAAGAACGACGGACTGGAAAGACGATAAAGACCGCGTCCTTAGAAAAACGGACGGTACATACACGTACTTCATGCCAGACATTGCGTACCATTACGACAAATTAAGACGTGGTTATGATTTATTAATCGACTTATTTGGTGCAGATCACCACGGTTACATTAACCGTATTAAAGCGTCGATTGGTGCGCTCGGTGAAGACCCTGAGAAACTACAAGTAGAAATTATGCAGATGGTCCGTTTAATTCAAGATGGCGAAGAAGTTAAGATGAGTAAACGTACAGGAAATGCGGTGACGTTAAGAGAGTTAATGGACTTAATTGGTGTCGATGCTGCACGTTACTTCTTAGCGATGCGTAGTGCAGACACGCCGTTTGATTTTGACTTAGATTTAGCTTTATCAGAGTCGAGCGAAAACCCGGTCTATTACGTTCAGTATGCACACGCGAGAATTTGTAGCATTTTAAAACAAGCAGAAGAAGCAGGATTTAACTTAGATAGAAGCAAATCACTAGACGTGATCACGCACCCTCAAGCACTTGAGTTATTAAAGCAAGTCGGTAACTTTAAGCGTACGATCGAAAGTGCGGCAAAAGCACGCGCAAACCATAGAATTACAAATTATGTCGAAACACTTGCATCAGAATTCCACAAATTCTACAACCAAGAAAAAGTGCTCGGCGAAGACAAAGAAAAAACATACGCGTATTTATTAATGATTGAAGCGGTACGTCAAACGATTGAAAACGCACTGACAATCATCGGCGTGAGCGCACCAAAATCGATGTAAAACTAAATATAAGTGAGGTATTTGTCTATGAAGCGTGTTTTATTACTAATAGCAATTTTTATGTTATCTGCATGTAGCCAAGAAGATGATTCGAGTTTACGTATCGTATCACTTATCCCGAGTAACACGGAAATCGTAAATGAGCTTGTCGGTACGGATTACTTTGTCGGTATTTCATCAGTAGACAATTATCCAGAGTCTCTAAATGACAGCGACATCGCCAAAATCGATAGTTTTAACATCAACCCTGAAGAAGTAATTCAGTTAAAACCGACACATATTATTTCACACGAATCTATAAGTGAAAGTGCGAAAGCTGAAATTGACCAAATCGTTGAAGCAACGAATGCAGAATTACTCGTCATTAACGATGCGAAAACGCTCGACGACGTATTTGAGTCAATTAAACAGATCGGTGAGTTTTTAAATGTATCAGATAAAAGTGATGCACTCGTTGAAAAAATGAAAGATGAGCGTGAACAACTCATTGAACAATATAAAAATACCGATGAAAAAACAGCGTTTGTGTTAATCACTACGCCACCTGACATTTACGTCGCAGCCAATGATACGTTTATGAGTAGTGTGTTAAATGACATTAACATCGTAAACGTGTTCGACGACTTACAAGACTTCCCGATGGTCGATGTTGAAGCAGTCGTTGAAAGAAGCCCGGAGTACCTCATTTCTGCAACAGGTATTTCCAAAGAACAGGTGAGTCATGTCGTAAACGATGAGAAAGCATTTAAAAACATGCCGTTTACAGATGAAGAAAAATTATGTGTACCAAATGTCGATGAAATCTCTCGACCAGGTCCACGTATTCTTTCAGCGATGAAAGACATTGCGGAATGTGTTCATGAATAAACAATATGTAGCGCTTGCGAGTATACTCATTGGAGTTATACTCGCATCTTTAGTTATCGGGACAATTAACGTATTTGAGGGGCATTTTAATATCGTGTATAGTATTCGGCTTCCGAGAATTTTATTTGCGGTGCTTGGAGGGGCGGTACTGTCTATTTGTGGTGCGGTATTTCAAATTTTACTAAATAACCGTATGGCAGATAGTTTTACGCTCGGTATGGCAAACGGTGCAGTCATCGGTGCGGCAATCGCGATTTATATTAGTGCATCGTTTTACTTAATTCCGTTATTTGGTGTCGTCGCGGGACTCATCTCACTATTTTTAGTGCTTTTTATCGCAAAGCAAATCGATTCAATGTTGAGACCAGAAACACTCGTCATTACAGGTGTATTATTTTCGACGTTGTTAAGTGGTGTGTTATACATCATCATTATGCTCGATCCGACGAAAACGAAATCAATTGTACAATTTATGTTCGGTAGTTTTTCAGGTAGCCGGTATGAATATATTACGATTGTTTTTATTTGTTTTATAATCAGTCTTATCGTGTTATTTAAATCATCACGAGACCTCGACTTACTGACGCTTGGTGAATTACGTGCGTTTAGTCTTGGTGTAGAGGTTTCTAAATTACGACTAAAGTTACTGATAGTAATGGCGATTCCGTCACTCGTACTACTTAGTTTTACAGGCATTATCGGCTTTATAGGAATCATCGTGCCACAAATGATTCAGTACATTCGACCAAGAAAAGCAAAAGAGTTGTTTATATTATCTGGGTTTTACGGTGCGATTTTACTCGGTGTGGTCGACACAATCGCGCGAACGATTTTGTCACCGATTCAACTTCCAACCGGCGTCTTACTTAGTATTTTTAGTGTGCCACTTATATTATTTTTAATGTATAAGAGATTTCTTCAAAAGACGATATAAAACATGATAAAATTATTTTAAAAGGGGAGAATCTTATGAAGCACATTTCAATCGAAGATATTTTTAACATCAAATCCGTGAGTGCGCCAAAGGCGATTCCTGGACATGGTGTGACGTATTACGTCACAACGATAAACGAAAAAGATAACAATTACGTCACGCATCTACACGAAGCGACAGAGCTCGGCTTAAAGCAGCTGACGTTCGATAAAGGACGCATCTCGCAAGTCGATCATTCTAACGACGGGAACTTAACGTTATTTGTCGCTAAAGGAGATAACGATAAGCCACAAATCTTTTTATTAAGACGTACTGGTGGGGAAAGAGAGCAGTTAACGTCTGAAGACGAGGGCGTATCAGAGCCGCGTTTTTCTAACGACGGCACGGCAGTATTTTATCATGTAAATGTTAAAGAAGAAGACGACAAAAAAGAAGACGATGATAAGAAAGACGACAAAAAGCAACCCGTACATATTACGAACATGAAATACAAAATCGACGGTGCACCAGGACCGTTTGGTTATATACCTGAAAAGAAGCAAGTCGTTAAGAAAATAGATATCGACACACGTAAAGTTGAAACCGTTTGCTCTGGTGAAGCGGATTATTCGTTTATGGCAGAGTTATCTGACGGCATCATTTACACGACGAATGAAAATGACGACCCGGACTTCAATTTTACGAACACGCTATACGTTCGTCGTAACGGCGAAGACAAAGTCGTAACGCTTCAAGACAAATCAGTTTACGGCGTTGAAGTATCAAAAGATGAAAAACACGCATTACTTTTAACGACAGATTATAACTATAAAAACGCAGCACACTTAACTATTGAGTTATTATCACTTGACGACTTTACGTTGACAGACGTCACTGGTAAACTCGACCGACCAACTGGGTCAGCAGTCGTTCAAGACGTTCAACAATCTGAAGAGTCGCACGTCGTTAAATTTGTATCGAACAAAGAATTTGTGTTCCTGCTGTCTGAAGACGGTGCAGTGAATCTTTATAAAGGGAACATCGACGGAGAAGTTCGACCGTTACTTCAAAGTGAGCACAACATTTTCGGAATGGACGCTAGTGATGATACGGTATATTTAACGATTTCAACACCAGTATCACCGAGTGAGTTATATCAGTTCGATTTAGGCAATGAAACACTGACGCAACTCACTGAAGTAAACAAAGAATTCGTCGACTCAAAGGAAATCGTTGAGCCAGAATCGATTCGCTTTAACAGTTTTGACGATGAAGAAATTCACGGTTGGTTTATGAAGCCAGCTGGATTTAAAGATGGAGAAAAATATCCGCTCGTTGTGAACGTGCACGGTGGACCACACGCGTTTTACGCACATACATTCTTCCATGAAATGCAAGTGTTAGCAGGACTCGGATATGCAGTATTATTTACAAATCCACGAGGGTCTCATAGTTACTCTCAGAAGTTTGTCGATCACGTACGCGGAGACTACGGAAATACAGATTATAAAGATGTGATGGCGTCAGTCGATTACGTATTAGACACATACGATTTTATCGATGAAAATAGACTCGGTGTAACTGGCGGAAGTTACGGCGGATTTATGACGAACTGGATCGTTGGACATACAAACCGCTTTAAAGCTGCAGTAACGCAGCGTTCGATTTCAAACTGGATTAGCTTTAGAGGGGTATCAGATATCGGATACTACTTTACAGATTGGCAAATTCAAGCAGGCGTCGATGACATCGACACGTTATGGCACCATTCACCGCTTAAATATGTCGACAATGTAGAAACGCCGTTACTCATTTTACACAGTGAGTATGACTTTAGATGTCCAATCGAGCAAGCAGAACAGTTATATATCGAACTTAAATATCGTAAAAAGACAGCGGAATTTGTTCGCTTCCCTGATGCGGACCATAACCTTTCAAGAACGGGTCTTCCACATTTAAGAGTTAAACGTCTTGAATATATGACAGATTGGTTTAAAAAATATTTAAATGAGGAGAATCATTAATGAATCAAAAAGCACATAGTCTTACAGAAACACTAGAAACGGATTACGCGATTATTACAAATCCGATGAACGTATTTTACTTTTCAGAGGCTAACCTTAGCCCACACGAGCGTCTACTCGCACTCATCATCGATAAAGAAAATAAACAATCGACGATTGTCTATCCAAAACTCGATGAAGAAACAGTGAAGAGAGATGCTACAGTAGATGTGTTAAAACCACATAAAGACGGTGAAGATGCATTTCAATATATATTTGAAAGCATTCCTGAAGGTAAAACGATTGGTGTTGAGGGCGATCATTTAACGTATGACCGATATAAACGTCTACTTGAAAAGTATGATGATGAAAACATCAAAGATATTTCAAATACGTTAAGCGAACTACGTGGTATCAAAAATGACGAAGACTTAGTACATCTACAAGACGCTGTAAAAATTACAGAAGACACACTCAAAGAGTTATACAATATTACTGTTGAAGGTAAAACTGAAATGGAAATTGCTGACTTTTTAGTTGCGGAATTTAAAAAGCGCGGTGCAGTTGGGCCATCATTCGGACCAACAGTACTTGCAGGTAGTAAATCAGCACTGCCACATGGTGATTCAGGAGACCGTGTTATTAAAAAAGGTGACTTTTTACTGATCGACTTCGGTATCGTCACAAAAGAGAATTACGTTTCAGACATGACACGTACGTTTTTCATCGGTGAACCAGATGAAAAACAACGAGAAATTTACAACTCAGTATTAAACTCGAACTTAGCAGGTATTAAAGCGAGCACAGTCGGTACGAAGTTTAGTGACATCGACAAAGCATCGAGAGACGTTATTGAAAACGACGGCTACGGAGAGTACTTTACGCATAGAGTCGGTCACGGACTCGGTCATGACTTACACGAAAGGCCATCTGTAGACGACAATAACCACGACGAACTAAAAGAAGGTAATGTTATTACGATTGAACCAGGTATTTACATCGAAGGATACGGCGGAGTACGTATTGAAGACGCGATATTTGCATCAGAAGAAGGACCAATCGTCATAAACGAATTTAAAAAAGATATAGATTCAATGATTTTAAAATAGAGTGAGGGTAAATTATGGCTCAGAATACAAGAATAGAATCTGATTTCCTTGGTGAAAAAGAAATATCAAACGATGCATATTACGGATGTCAGTCGCTACGTGCAAAAGAGAACTTTCCAATTACAGGACATACGTTAAATATCGATTTAATTCGTGCATTAGCGATGGTTAAAAAAGCTGCAGCGATTGCAAACTATAAAACAGGCCAATTAGAAGAAGATAAAAAGAACGCGATCGTTCAAGCGTCTGAAGAGATTATTAACGGTGAACATATCGATCACTTTATCGTCGATTCGATTCAAGGTGGCGCTGGTACGTCAATGAATATGAACGCAAACGAAGTGATCGCAAACCGCGCGCTTGAAATTCTCGGTAGAGAAAAAGGAGATTATGATTATATTTCTCCAAACAACCACGTAAATATGGCACAGTCGACAAACGACGCTGTACCTACTGCGATCCACTTAGCGATTATGATGCGCGCAGAGCGACTGCTTGACGCAATTGAACATATGGAAGAAGCATTTAAAGAAAAGTCAATCGAGTTTGATGGCTACATTAAAATGGGGCGTACGCATTTACAAGATGCGATCCCAATTCGTCTTGGCCAAGAATTCGGAGCATATGCTCGTGCGATTGGACGCGATAAAAAACGTATTCGTCATACGCTTGAAGATTTAAAAGAAGTAAATATCGGTGCGACAGCTGTCGGTACTGGTCTTAATGCGAGTGTTGAATATATCGAGCACGTCGTTAAAGAGTTAAGCGAAATTTCAGGATATGACTTAGTTTCTGCAGATAACTTAGTCGACGCAACGCAGTTTACAGATAGTTATGTACAAGTGTCTGCAAGCTTAAAAATTATGATGACGAACATGTCAAAAATTGCAAACGACATTCGTATGATGGCGTCTGGACCAAAAGCTGGTTTATATGAAATTAAATTACCAGGACGTCAACCAGGTTCATCGATTATGCCAGGTAAAGTGAACCCGGTAATGCCTGAGATGATCAACCAAGTGTCGTTCCAAGTATACGGAAATGACTTAACTGTATCACTCGCGTCAGAAGCGGGACAGTTCGAGTTAAACGTTATGGGACCAGTGCTCGTCTATAACTTATTACAGTCTATCGACATTATGCATAACGGATTTAAAGCATTCACAGATTACTGTGTTGTCGGAATTACGCCAAACAAAGAAATCATGGAAAACTACGTCAACGAATCACTCGGAGTCATCACGGCGCTCGTACCACATATCGGTTACAAGCAGTCATCAGAACTCGTAAAAGAAGCACTATTAACAGGAAAAGGTGTGCGTGAACTTATACTCGAGCACAGCATCCTCACAAAAAATCAGCTCGATCACGTACTCAACCCTTACGAAATGACAAATATCGGTATATCAGAATTACCAGAAGCATAGGGGAATGTTATATTCAATTGTATAAGATGACTTAACACTCAAAATGTGTTACAATGTGATACACGAAGGGGGAGTGTTTTAAATGCCTACAGTTACTGTTAGACTTAACAATGAAGAAAACAAGCTATTCAATGAATATGCAGAGATTCATGATATGCCCCTATCAACAATATTAAAAGAAACTCTTAAAGAGAAGATGGAAGACGACTACGATATGGCTTTAATCAAAGAATATGAGCAAAATGATAACACTTCTGAAGTCACGTATACACATGATGAAGTTAAAGATATCTTAGGTTTCTAATGAAATACCAAGTTATATACAGTAAAAGAGCAGTTAAAGAACTGAAAAAATTAGATAAATCTCAAAGTAAGCTTTTAATTAGTTGGATAGAGAAAAATTTAAAAAACACTGAAAATCCTAGAAAGCATGGTAAAAATCTAAAAGGTGTTCTAAATGAGTACTGGAGATATCGTGTAGGAAAATACAGAATAATATCTATTATTGATGATAATAAAATTATTATTAATATTATCTCGGTAGGTCATCGATCAAATATATATAAGTAATACAAAAATATGGCAAGGTCTAAATAAATTAGGCCTTGTCATTTTATTTCCTAAAAATAGTTGTAAAGGCTTACATTAAATATTATAATAGCAATATATTTATAAAACTTATGTTAGGAGGAATTCACATGGATTTTCTTGATAATTTGGTAGCGTTTTTATTAGATCTCGTATGGAGTAAACCGCTCGTTTATGGTCTGTTATTAACAGGGATTTTATTTACGCTTATGTTAAAGGTGTTCCAGCTGAGACACTTTAAAGAGATGATTCGTTTAATGTTTAGAGGAGAAAACTCACCGAAAGGGATTACGAGTTTCCAAGCACTTTCTCTATCACTAGCGGGACGTGTTGGTACTGGTAACATCGTCGGAGTATCTACAGCTATTTTCATCGGTGGACCTGGTGCGGTATTTTGGATGTGGGCGACAGCATTTTTAGGTGCGAGTACAGCATTTATCGAGTCGACACTCGGTCAAATCTATAAACGTGAAGAACGCGGAGAATACCGTGGGGGACCTGCGTACTACATGGAGTACGGTATTAACAATAAGTTCGGTAAGATTTTAGGGATTACATTCGCAATTGTAACGGTAATTGCAACAGGATTATTATTACCAGGGGTACAATCAAACGCAATCGCATCAGGATTACATAACGCATGGGGCATCCCACACTGGATTGTTGGAGCGGTTCTCGCGATTTTACTCGCTTTAATTGTATTCGGAGGATTAAAATCTATCGCAAACGTTGCAACAGCAGTCGTGCCATTCATGGCGATCCTTTACATTTTAATGGCAATTGTCATTATCGTAATTAACATTGCAGACGTACCTGCGATGTTTGCATTAATTTTTAAATCAGCATTTAACTTAGAAGCAACATTCGGTGGTATTTTAGGTGCGATGATTGAAATTGGTGTAAAACGTGGTCTTTATTCTAACGAAGCAGGACAAGGAACAGGACCACACGCTGCAGCTGCTGCAGAAGTTTCTCACCCTGCAAAGCAAGGGTTAGTAC
>NZ_KV820841.1:0-20923 GCF_001815515.1 Nosocomiicoccus sp. HMSC059G07 | reverse complement strand
CATTCGGTGGTATTTTAGGTGCGATGATTGAAATCGGGGTAAAGCGTGGACTTTATTCTAACGAAGCAGGACAAGGAACAGGGCCACACGCTGCAGCAGCTGCGGAAGTTTCTCACCCTGCAAAGCAAGGGTTAGTACAATCATTCTCAGTATATATCGATACGTTATTCGTATGTACAGCAACAGCGTTAATCATTTTACTCTCAGGAACGTATAACACAACAGACGGTCAAACGTTAGCAGACGGACGTCCTAGCTTACTATTTGATGGTGAAGTTTACGTTCAATCAGCAGATGGTACAAAGGATTACTCAGGAACAGCGATGTACGTTCAAGCAGGGGTAGACAAAGCATTTGAAGGCGCATCATATGTCTTTGATCCAACATTTGCAGGATTAGGCTCTAAATTCGTTGCGGTCGCATTATTCTTCTTTGCATTCACAACGATTTTAGCTTACTCATATATGGGAGAGACAAACATCTCCTACCTAACTCGGAACTTGAGTGATAATGCTACAAAAGTTGCGATCAACTTTGTACGTGCATTACTCATCTTCGCGACAGTGTTCGGTACAATTCGTACGGCAGCACTCGCGTGGGACTTCGGGGACTTAGGTGTTGGTATGATGGCTTGGCTAAACTTAGTCGCAATATGGATACTGTTTAAACCAGCCGTACGGGCACTAAAAGACTACGAGTCACAGATGAAAGAAAAAGGGTCTGGAAACTACGCGTTATATTCACCTTCTAAAGAAGAAATACCAAACGCAGTATTCTGGCAACATGATTACCCTGAGCGTCTAAATAAAACAGGTGAAATTGAATCGTTTAACGAATGGAAAACAAATAAAAAATAATCGTATTTAAAATGAAAAGCTTGAACACAACAGAATGTTGTTTCAAGCTCTTTTTATATTCATCTAAGTGTAGTCGGTTCTTTTATCTTTTAAGTGAAACAATGATAAAATGAATGTAATGATAATGGTGGTGATGATATGGATCTACGTGCGTTTTTTAAAACATATTATAAAGATGATATGCTGTACCGTGCACTCATTTGGTACAATACGGAGTTTTCTACGGTCGATGATTTTGTCGAATTTAAATTACAGAAACTAAATAATGGTGAAGAGATTCAGACACTCGTTCACTCGCTATCTATGGCTGAAGTTAAGCTGGTAGAACGTTTAAAAATGGAGAATGAAGGTCAAGACATCATTTATGTTGAAGAGAGTGAAGAACTTCTTCCGTTAAAAGAGTTTCAGTATATCATCGATACATCTGAAGGCTCTGTTACTCATTTTGATATCATAAAGAAAATTTATGACACATTGCTCAGTGAAGATTTAATTAGTGATGTAAAGATGATGTTAGATGATAGCGATATTGAGACGCCGAGTGATATTTATAAATTAACACCGATTTACACAGGTAATATTTTATGGTTGTATGATAATTTAACGAGTCGACATTTACGAGACATAATTCGAAAATTAAATATCACACATTATGGATCGTATAAAGATAGCTTTATTGAAACAGTCGTGAATTATTTAACGACGAAAGAATATATATCGCACGCACTCAGTCTCTTACCAAACGAAACAGTGCTACAGTTAAAAGAAAATGCAGAGAAGAACATTCATGTGTATGACAATAAAACGATGTGGCAAGAAGCAAAGTCACTTGGGATTTTGGTACAAGTCCACCGCGATTATTTAGTCATGCATGAAGGCGTCTTAAATACTCTAAAAGACGTTGATATTAGTAATATAACGTCAATTGACGTAAGTAAATATTTTAACGGTTATGAGTTATTGTTTGTCATCGATGAAATACCATCGATTACGAGAAATGTCATTATTCCGACGCGTTTAAGCGGTCGAGAATTGATTGAAATTATAAAAGAGAGCTTTATTTGGAATAATAATGGGAGTTACATTTCGTTTAACGGGCAAAAGTTTTACGAAAATGGTGACGGTATAGATGCATCGTTTATACAAGTTGATGCTATGTTAAAAGCACATCCAATGTTTACGTTCCATTATAAAAGTGAAGAACTATATAAAGTGAATGTATCACTCATTAAAACCGTGACGACAGAACATTACGCACCGCGCGTGATTTCTCATTCAGGTGAGACTCCGATAGATAACGTTGGAGATATCGATAAAGTAAAATCGATGCTAGAAATACTTTCACGTCCAGACCATATCGACTATAACGTCGTGTATGAACGCGCACGTACAAGGAATTATCGAGAGCGTTATCCGATTACAGCAATAAACGCACATATCGCAAAAATCATCCACCAAGAACGACCGTATTACGAAAAGAGGAAAGACTAACATGGATCTCGCAACGTTTTACAACATGTATTTAACAGATGTTCATCTTAAAAAGATAGGTGAACAAGGGACGAATTTATATAAATTAATCGATGAAAAAATCGAAGAGGCAATGAGTTATCAATACTTATCGATACTATCAGAATCACTCACGCCAGACGAAATTGAGTTGATTACACGATTTTCAAACTTTCACCATGAGTCAAACGTACAAGTTGTGCCGTTTGATTTAGACAAATACCCATATCTTACTTTTAACCATCATCTATTGTTTATTGGTGAAGGTGAAGGTGTCATTCATGAAGAAGTTATAGATGGTATATTACGAAGTTTTGGTAGACAAATCGAACTACCAACAGTAAGAGAAGATATCCACCTAAACAATGTCGATTTAAATCATGCGGAGTATACGACAGCGGTGAACTTATTTGAATATCCAATTATCGAATATTACAACATGCTCACTCGAGAAGAGCAGCTATATATGATCGCGAGTTATTTGAATATAGAATTCGAAGAAACAACAACACGATCACAATTAATTAATATGATCAGTAAACACTTAACAAATAGAGATGTCTTAAAATTAATATTAGAAACGATGGAAGAAAAAGAACGTCACGCATTTTTACAAAAAATCGAAGCGGGTGAAATTCTATTTACGATGGAAGAGTATCCGTGGGAAGAAGTGATGATTTCTGGACTCGTGATGCCATATCAACCAGGAATCGCGATTATTAACGCGTCGATTTATGATATTTTAAAAAATGCAAATTAGAAAAAACGGAGGGCATATTATGAGTCTTAAAGAGAAATTATTTAAAAAACTTGAAGAAAAAGAAAATAAGATGATCGACATCCGTCGTCATTTACACCAGTATCCGGAACTATCTTTTAAAGAAGAAAAAACAGCGCAATTTATAGCGGATTTCTATAAAGATAAAGACGTAAAAGTGACGACACATGTAGGAAATGGTTACGGAATTATCGCTGAAATTAACGGTAAAAATAAAGGAAAGACGATTGGACTTCGTGCAGATTTCGACGCACTACCAGTGACTGAAGAAACGGACTTGCCGTTTAAATCTAAAAATGAAGGTGTCATGCACGCGTGTGGTCACGATGCGCATACTGCGTATATGTTGATCCTTGCAGAATCTCTTTATGAGTTAAGAGATGAATGGGACGGTACGATTAAAGTTATTCATCAGCACGCTGAAGAGGTTCCGCCAGGTGGTGCGAAGTCTATTGTAGAATCTGGTCTTTTAGACGATTTAGACGAAGTTTACGGCGCGCACGTTTTCCCAATGTTCGACACAGGTGTTGTTCAATTTGCGACAGGAAATGCGATGGCAGGGTGCTCAAACTTTGATTTAGTCATCCAAGGAAGCGGCGGTCACGGTGGGCTTCCACATAAAACGAGAGACGCACTCGTTGCGGCGAGTTATTTCATTACGAACATTCAAACGATCGTATCTAGAAATATGAACCCGTTAGATATGACGGTTATCTCAATTACTTCTTTCGAGGACGCTACTGGTGGTTATAACGTCGTACAAGACAAAGTAACACTCCGCGGAACAGTGCGTTATTTACAAGAAGAAAATAAAGAATTTATCTATGAAAGATTTAAAAATATGGTGAAAGGATTAGAGGTCGCATTTGATGTTGAGTGTGACTTAAACTATGACTTCCACTTCCCAGTGTTATATAACCATCCAAAAGAATCTGAACACGTTAGAGAGTTACTGAAAAATAGCATTGGAGATTATTTAACAGACGTACAAGTGACAGAACCACTTACAGGGTCTGAAGACTTTGCGTATTATTTACAAAAAGCACCTGGCACATATATTAACGTCGGTGCAAAACCAGATGGTGTAGAAGTTGCATATCAAAACCATCATCCGAAATTTGAAATCAATGAACAAGCATTACTCATATGTGCAAAATCTATCGGTGAAATTACGGTGAACCGGTTAGAGGTATAATATGAATAAATTTGAACTAAATGATGTCGTAGAATTATGGCCAAAAAGAGACAAAAATTCTTACAAAGGAACTTTTGGTAAAGTAGGAATAATTGCTGGTAGTATTCATATGCCGGGTGCATCGGTACTTTGTACGAAAGCTGCTGTTAGAAGTGGCGCGGGTCTTACGACAGCGAATATACCGAAAGAAAACTTTACTGTTCTCGGAATGCATGTACCTGAAGCGATGCTTTATAATCGTGAAGATAATTTAGAAGACTTTTATGAAGGTCTCGACAGCATTTTGATTGGACCAGGACTTGGAGATTTTGAAGAAGATTATTTAAAAACTCTGATTCAAAAATTTAAAGGCATATTAGTTATTGATGCTGATGGTCTGACACATGTGAAGCCACTACTTAAATATATAAGAGAAAGAACATCACCAACAATTATCACACCGCATTTTGGTGAAATGGCACGTATTTTAGATGTGAATATTCAAGAAGTTGTTAATAACCAAAAAGAAGTCGCTAAAAGTTTCGCTGAAGAAAATAATGTGTATGTTGTATTAAAGGGAAGTGAAACAGTAGTTTCATCACCAACGAGTACAACAGTTTTAAATAGAGGAAATACCGGTCTTTCTAAAGGTGGATCAGGTGACGTATTAGCGGGTATGATTTTAGGATTTTCAAATCGCTATGAAAGATTAGAAGATGCCATAAATAGTGCAGTTTTTATGCACGGGTATACTGCAGAATACGTAAGTAAATTCAAAGCAGTTGAAGCAATGACTGCAATGGATATTGTGAATTATTTAGGAGAGTCGATGTTACATGTTAAAAAATGATGAAAGACGCCGTTTAGAGCATGAAGCAATAAGAAATAATGTCGGTTTTCACGAATATACGCACGATTTAATAGAGGTGAGCGGCGAAGATGCTGCAAAATTTCTAGATTATATTTTTGTAAACGACGTTTACGACTTAAACGTAGATGATAACGTCTATACAACAATGCTTGATGAGAGTGGCGGAATAATAGACGACGTCATCATTATTCGTAAAAATGTAGATACATTCCACGTTTCAACGCTTCGCGGAGAAAAAATGGTTGATTGGTTAGAATCTCATAAAAATGATTTTAAAGTAACGATTAAAAATGTGAAACATCAAAATCGTATGATCACAATACAAGGACCAAAATCACGTGATTTAGTGAATGAGCTGATAAATGAAACTATCGATGATTTAAAAAGATTTCACGTCCGAGAGTATAAAGTTTCAGATGAAACAGTTGAAATCATGCGTGCAGGATTTACTGGAGAACTCGGTTACGAAGTATATGTACGACCTGAATTTAAGGACGAGTTTATCGATCGCCTTAAAACAGCTGGAGAAAAATACAATCTAACGGAAGTCACAACAAATATATATCACGATAGTATTCCAATGGAAAAAGGATATATTCTTTTAGAAGATATTAAAGGTTTAACACCCCATGAAGCGGGTCTAGGTTGGACCGTCGACTGGAGTAAAGATTTTATCGGTAAAGAAAAAATTCTAAATGACCATAAAAAAGAAACCCGCTCACCAAATGAAGTAAAAGGATTACTTGTTGATGAGTATATTGAAAGTGACACACCAATTACGTTTAATGGAGAGAAAGTTGGAAAAGTCATTCGTGTTGTCTACGGTTACACAGTAGAACAATATATTGGATTTGCACTCGTTGATACATCAAAAGTAAAAGAGAACAGTGTTGTAGAAGTAGGGAACAATAAAGGAAAAATCGTTAAGCGTAAATTTTATGATTTAGATGATGAAAGAGTGAAATAGAAAAATGCTAGATGTCAAAAAGCATTAGACAAGTTATAAGTGTATTAAATTAAAATTTACACATTGATATAAGATATATATAATTATATAATTGTTTTTGATACTTACAAAATTCGGAGGAAAAAATGGAACAGACAATAGATCTAGAAGACCTACTAAAAGTTATTAAAAAGAATTTATTTTCAATCATCGCTTTACCATTATTATTTGGGATACTTGCACTAATAATTTCAATGTACCTAATTATACCTAAATATGAATCAACGACTCAACTTCTAGTCAATCAAAAAGAGACTCAAGATACTATGCTTTCTCAGCAAGTGCAATCGAACTTACAACTCATCAATACATATTCAGAAATTATAAAAAGCCCACGTATTTTAGATGAAGTATCTAAACGGTTAGATAATCGATATTCTATAACTGAAATTCAAGAGATGCTAAAAATAACGAATCAGTCAGATTCACAAGTTTTAAACATCAGTGTAACTAGTGAACATAGTGAGTTATCAAATGTAATAGCGAACACAGTAGCGGAAGTCTTTAGTGAAGATATAGAAAACATTATGAATGTCGATAACGTGTCAATTCTTTCTGTGGCTGAGGGAAAAGGTGAGCAAGTTGAACCAAGAACACTTGTTAACGTTGCTGTTGGAATGTTTGTAGGGCTCATAATAGCGACACTAATTATTTTCTTAAAAGAAGTACTTGATAAGCGTATTAAAAGCGAAGAACATGTCGCAGATTATTTAGATTTACCAGTACTTGGTAGTATAGAAAAGGTGAAAAAGTAATATGGCTAAGAAAAAACACAAACTAAATCCATTAGAAACATATGAAAATCCGAAATCAGTATTGAGTGAGAAGTTTAGAGGGGTACGTACTAATATTACGTTTTCTACTGCTGAAGGAAAAGTGGATAGTTTAGTAATAACAGCAGAACGTCCAGATGCCGGTAAATCGTCTATTACTTCTAATACGGCAATTACATACGCACAGTCTGGAATGAAAACTTTAATTATAGATGGAGATATGAGAAAACCAACTCAACATTATCTATTTCAAGAACAGAACTTCCGTGGACTTTCAACAGCGATTGTCGAAGGTGAGCCAATCGAAAGTTATATTATACCCACTCGTGTAAATAATTTAGACTTGCTTGCAGCAGGACCAATTCCACCAAACCCATCAGAGTTAATTGCTTCGGAACGTTTTGAAAAAATCTTTGAAGAACTAAAATATCAGTACGATATGATTATTATTGATACACCACCTATACTTACTGTTACAGATGCTCAGTTATTTGCTAAATTAACGAAAAATGCTGTACTTGTTATTGATGTGAGTGAAAACAATCGTAATGAGGTGATTCGTGCTAAAGATCTAATAGAGAAATCAGGTGCGAAGATACTTGGAGTTATTTTAAATAAAGCAATTTTAGATAAATCAACAAGTAGTTATTACTATTATTATGGTGAAGAATAATGATAGATATTCATTCTCATGTTTTAGTTGGTGTTGATGATGGACCAAAAGAGTTACAAGATGCGATTGAGCTTTTAAAGCAAGCGAAAAGGGAAGGTGTGACGGATATTATTGTTACACCTCACCATTTACATCCAAATTGGAACAACAAAAAAGATAATGTAGAAAACGGTCTCGAATATTTGAAAAATCAGAAAGAAATTCAAGAACTCGGTATTAAATTACATCCAGGACAAGAAATTAGAATTAAAGATGAACTTTTTGAGGAGCTAGAATCGAGTCAAGCAATTGGTCTTGCAAATACTAAATATATTTTGATTGAATTACCATCAAGTAATGTACCATCTTCAACAAAGCAGATTATATTTGAGTTACAAAAAAGAGGATACACACCGATTATTGCACATCCAGAAAGAAACAAAGCGATTGCGAATGATTTAAAGTTACTATATGAACTTGTGAATAATGGTGCGCTCGCTCAACTGACGACAGTTTCATTAAATGGTGGTTTAGGTAAAAAATTACAACAAGTAAGCCTACAAATGATTGAACATAATTTAGTACATTTTATAGCTTCAGATGCACATAATGTTGAAACACGTCCATTTATAATGGAAAGTTTATTTACCAATAAAAAGTTGAAACCCTATCATGATGAAATGAAACAAATGATCAAAAATGCAGAACTGTTATTAAAAAATAAAAAAATATATATTAATCAACCAGAACAACCTACACAACGTAAAAAGTTTTTAGGTATTTTTTAATATACAAAGGAGATTTATATGTGCCTGTCTTCTATTAAACTTAGAGTTTTTATACTTATGCTTATAGATTCATTAATTGTAACTTTTTCAATTTATTTAAGTTACTACATTCTCGAACCATTTTTTGAAGGATATACATTAAGAAAAATATTATTACCAGCAATAATATTACTAGTGAGTCACCACGTGTTCGCTTATATTTTTAATTTATATCACCGAGCGTGGGAGTATGCGAGTGTGAATGAACTCATACTGATCGTAAAAGCTGTGTCTGCATCAATGATATCTACAATTGTATTAGTCTCAATATTAACAGCAACAACACCATTTTTAAGATTATATTTTATAACATGGATGATGCATCTATTATTAATCGGTGGTTCAAGACTATCTTGGAGAATTATTAGAAGACAGTTTTTATCAGACAAAGATACTGTAAAAATACCCACACTTATTGTCGGTGCTGGAAGAGGGGGATCATTACTCATTCGCCAAATGCTTACAACTCCTTATATGGGCATGGAACCAGTAACAGTTGTGGACGATGACTTAAATAAGCAAGGTATGTCATTAACAACAGGTGTAAAAGTACAAGGCACGGTCGAAGATATTCCTTCTCTCATAGAGAAATTTAAAATAAAAAAAGTGATTATTGCAATACCGTCATTAAAAAATAATCGTTACAATGAAATCGCAAAAAAATGTGAAGGTATGGGTGTTGAAGTCCTAAAAATGCCGAACATTGAAGAAGTCATGGCTGGGCGTATTGAAGTCAGTCAACTAAAAAAAGTAGAAGTCGATGACTTACTTGGAAGAGAGCCAGTAGAGCTTGATATGGCAATGATTTCAAAACAGTTAACAGGTAAGGTTGCATTGATTACTGGTGCTGGAGGTTCGATAGGTTCTGAAATTTGTAGACAAATTAGTAAGTTTGGACCAGAAAGGATTATCCTTTTAGGACACGGTGAAAACAGTATTTACTTAATACATCAAGAGCTTACAGGACAATATGGCGATACGATAGATATCGTACCAATTATTGCAGACGTCAAAGACAAAGAACGAATGGAAGAAATCATGGAAAAATATAAGCCATTTGTCGTCTATCATGCAGCAGCACATAAACACGTACCATTAATGGAATATAATCCAGAAGAAGCGGTGCAAAATAACATCTTTGGAACAAAAAACACGGCAGAAGCTGCTAAAAAGGCAGGAGTAAGAAAATTTGTCATGGTTTCAACAGATAAAGCAGTCAACCCACCAAACGTTATGGGTGCGACAAAACGTGTGGCAGAAATGGTCATCCAAAGTTTAAACGACGAAGATGGTACTACAGACTTTGTAGCAGTCAGATTCGGTAACGTTCTTGGTTCAAGAGGATCAGTCATCCCACTATTTAAAAAGCAGATAGAAGCGGGTGGTCCAGTTACAGTAACCCATCCAGAAATGACGAGATACTTCATGACAATACCAGAAGCATCACGACTTGTACTACAAGCAGGTGCACTTGCAGAAGGTGGAGAAGTATTCGTTCTAGATATGGGTGAGCCAGTAAAAATAGTAGATCTCGCTAGAAAAATGATTCGCTTAAGTGGGTTTAGTCAAGAAGAGATAGGGATAGAATTTACTGGTATTAGACCTGGTGAAAAACTGTTTGAAGAGTTGTTAAATGAAGATGAGATACATCCAGAACAAGTGTATGAGGGTATATATAGAGGGAAAGTGGTTAAGTGTAGTAAAAAAGACCTGTCACCTATACTAAAGGTAATATCATATAATTTTGATAAAGATTATTTATTGAGTGTCGCAAATAAAAAATAACGTTGGTGTTAGTTAATGAAAAATTTAGTCTACTATAATTTAATTTTGATATTTTTACTCCAATTTATTAACCAAATTTTTATACCGATACCTTTATTTATTATTGGTATATTATATGTATCTTCTTTTTTCTTCTCAACTAAAAGAAATATTCTAGGAGTATATTTATACTTAGTTATGATTTCATCGGAATTTTTATTATACCTTACCAATATTTTATTTGTGATTTTCTTATTATGGTATCATCGCAACAATATTATTATAGGAATAAATTCGTTATTGATTCTTTTATTGACACTAAATGAGAGTGTACATGTGTTCATCAATAGTTTAATGGGATTTCAAGAAAGTATAATTAAATTATTTGGTTTTTTAGTTTGCCTCATACCCTTTATGTTTTTAAAACAGCTAAGAAACACTGTAAATATAAAAGTTACTTTCAACTTTTTACTACTAGGCTTTGTTTCATTTAGCCTCATTACTATTGGTACATACATAACATCATATAATGTTGCGAATTTCTTTAATGAAATACGTAGATTTGGCTATTTGCCTAAAAACAAAGATGAATCTGCTTTGTTGATGAATCCGAATACTATTGGTAAGAATAGTGCTTTTATTGTAGGTACTTATCTAGTTTTAATTAATCTTGGATACTTAAAATATAGTATAAAAAATATTATATTAATTTCTTATGTTATTTTTATAGGTTCACTAACACTGTCAAGATCATTTTTTTTACTAATGATAACAACCCTGGTATTAATTGCCATTTATCAAATGATAAAGAAAAAAGCACTAAAAATTATAATGATTTTTATCTTGTTGATTAGCTCTCTTCTTGTAATGATAAAATATGCAACAAATTTTACGAAAGCAATCTCAAGAAGAGTGATTGAAGCTGACGATATTAGTGGAGGAAGACTAGACATTTATAGCCAATATATAAATATTATTACTACAGATTACAAAGTTTTACTATTTGGAACTGGAATGCAGGATTATTTATTAAAGGTTCAAAATTATAATTCTTTCATTAATCAATCATCTCATAATATAGTTTTAGAAATTTTAACAATATGGGGTATTGTTGGCTTAATAATAGTAACAATGTTCATGTTTAACTATATATATGAATGTAAAAATTTTTTAACCAGTTCGTTAGAAACTAAAATTTTGCTACTAATCCCAATAATCATAATTATTATATCGGCTATGTTTGGGCAATTTTTCATATCATATTATCACACTTTTGCTCTCACTTTTTTTGCCTTGATTCTATTAGATGTAAAAGGTGTATGTAAATGTTAAGAGATAGTTTTATTTATTTGCTTTCAAGAATATTTCCTGCAATTTTAAGTTTTGTTGCTTTATTTATTTTCATTAAATTTATGAGTCCTAATGACTATGGTTTATATAGTGTAGCGATAGTAAGTATTGGATTAATAAACGTTATAAGCTCACAGTGGATAAGATCAGGATTAATAAGGTTTTATAATCGACAGATTCCAAATTTTTTAGGTAAAACTTTTACTTTTCAACTTTTAGTTTTAATAATTATTGTTGGTATTTTAACTATAGTAGGTTTAAGTTTAAACTTAGGTATCACACAGATATTTTTGCTCTTATTTATGTTGAGTAATCTTATTGTTAATGAGATTTTAAATAATTATTATCGAACGATACTAAAGCCTAAATTAGTTTTATTTGGAAATTTAATAAAAAATATATTCTTTGTTATAACTTTAATTTTATTCATCTATATATATAATAAATTGTCATTTGATCAATCTTTACTTTCATATTCTATAGGATTATTAACATCTAATTTATATTACTTCTTTAATTTTAAAGAGAAAATTAAATTAGAAAAAGATTTCAAATTAATGAAAGCTTTCCTAGTATATGGTTTACCTCTAACTATTTCTTTTGCACTTGGTATGTTATTACAAAATATAGATAAGTATTTAATTACGTTTTTTCTTGATGTTAAAAGAACCGGCTATTACTCTTTAGTTTATGATTTATTTCATAATAGTTTATATATGGTGATGGGCGCTATGGCTATGGCCTCATTACCAAGGGTTTTGAAACAAAAAGGTGATTATACTAAAACGTTTAATAGATATATAGAAATTGTATACGTGATTTCAATTCCCTTAGTAGCTGCTTTACTAGTACTAACTCCTGAATTTGTTACTATTTTAAATTCATTTAATTATAAAACAACCGAATTAATTATAGTTTTTGTTATTTTAGCTACTTTCATTCATGGAGTAAATTCATATATTTATGGTCAAGCAGTTCAATTATTACAAAAAACAAATATTATACTAATACCGTCAATAGTGGCAGTATTAGTAAATATAATTATCAATAGTTTACTCTTAAACTTAATAGGTGTTTTAGCAGCAGCTATAAGTAGTTTAATCGCATTTTCTATTTCTAATATTATGATTTTAAAAAAATTAAATAAAGAAAAGCATTTAAATTTTTATCCCAAAAAACTATCTTATTTTTTACTAATTACAATTGTTGTTGTTTTGATAGTTTGGAATATTAATCTTACAAATGTTTATATAACTGCTTCAATAAAAATTTTTATTTTAACAATATATATTGGTATAAGTTATTTCAAATTTAAAGAAACTGTTTTAATGAAGGAGAAATTTTAGTGAAAATAGTCCATGTAATAACTTCACTCGAGAGTGGAGGTGCTGAGAGAATGTTAAGTAATCTCGTTAATTTAGATAATGAAAATGAACATGTAATTATATCTGTTCTAAAAAGTAACATTCATTATGAAATTAATGAAAATATTAATATTATTGAATTAAATTTAAAAAATAATATATTAGGTAAATTTAAAATGATATCAAAAATTATTTCAATAATAAAAAAAGAGAAACCTGATATTGTCCAAACTTGGCTAAAGTTAAATTATATTTCTCCAATTCTTAAATATGTGATAAAGAAGCCTAAATATCTGATAAATATTAGACATGGTGTAAGAAAGAAATATACGAGGAGTAAAAGTGTTATTGAAAGTAGTTATTTAGGATATGTAGATGGAACAGTATTTGTATCAAATGCTTCTAAAAATGAATTTGAAAATAAGGGATTATTTTTAAAAAAACCTGTAGTGATAAATAACGGTTTTCACTTAAAAAATTATATGTATCAAAGTAATAGTTCAAATGGTTCTCTTAAAATAGGTTATGTAGGACGAAATCATCCTGTTAAAAACCAACAAATGTTATTTAGGGCTTTTAATGAATTTGCAATTGATAAAAATGTTGAACTTCATATTGCTGGCAGTAATATGAATTATGAAAGTTTCTCATCAATTATATCTGATGATGTAAAAAGTAAAATTCAATGGCATGGTGAAGTAAAGGATCCATTTAATATTTATAAAGTTATTGATGTTCTAGTACTTACATCTAAGACTGAAGGTTACCCTAATGTTATAGGTGAAGCAATGTCTATTGGAGTACCAGTTATTTCAACAAACGCTGGAGAAAGTTGGGATATAATTAGAGAGTCTGGATTTAGGATAAGTATGAATTACAAAGACTTAATAAAAGTTTTAGAGAAAGCATATCACAATCCTAGGATTCTAAAACAGAAATCTAAAGAAGCTTATTGTATAATTCAAAATAATTATTCAATGAGAAAAATAGTTGAGCAATATAAAAAATATTATGAAGAGGTATTGAAATGAAAGTTTTAATCACAGGCACTGCAGGATTTATTGGTTCACATTTAGCAAAAAAGTTAATTGAAAAAGGTCATTCTATTGTTGGGGTAGATAATATCAATGATTATTATGATCCACAATTAAAAGAGGACAGATTAAAGACTATTGACGAAAATTATCATACTTTTTATAAACTTAATCTAGAAGACTATGATGAATTAACAGAAGTTTTTAGAAAAGAACAACCGGATATTGTTATCAACTTAGCTGCTCAAGCGGGTGTACGTTATAGCTTAGAAAATCCAAGAGCGTATATTGATTCGAATATTGTTGGCTTCATGAATGTTTTAGAATGTTGCCGTCATTTTGATGTGAATCATTTAATTTATGCATCATCTAGTTCTGTTTATGGTGCAAATACTTCTAAACCTTTCTCAACAAGTGATAATGTAGATCATCCGTTAAGTTTATATGCAGCAACAAAAAAATCTAATGAATTAATGGCGCATACATACAGTCATTTATATAATATCCCAACAACAGGACTTAGGTTTTTTACAGTGTATGGACCATGGGGACGTCCGGATATGGCATTATTTAAATTCACAAAATCTATTATCGAAGGTAAAGAAATCGATGTTTATAATCATGGTAATATGATGCGTGACTTTACTTATGTTGATGATATTGTTGAAGCTATTAGTAGATTAGTTGAAAGACCCGCACGACCAAATAATGAATGGGATGGTAATAATCCAGACCCTGGTTCATCTTATGCACCATATAAAGTATATAATATTGGTAATAATAGTCCTGTTCGCTTAATGGAATTTATTGAAGCAATTGAAAACAAGCTTGATATTGAAGCTAAGAAGAACTATATGGATTTACAGCCAGGGGACGTTCCTGAAACTTACGCCAATGTTGAAGACTTATTTAGAGATATTGATTTCAAGCCAGAGACAAACATTCAAGATGGAGTCAATAATTTTGTGGATTGGTATATTGATTACTATGACATAAAACTATAAGAGGTGTTAATATGAGAAAAATAGGAGTAGTTGGTCTCGGTTATGTAGGATTACCTATGGCTGTGACTTTTGGTAAGAAGCAACATGTAATTGGTTTTGATATTAATGAAAATAGAATTGAAGAATTAAAAAAAGGTTACGATCGTACTGATGAAGTTGAACCTGAAGATTTAGAAAAAGCAGATATTTTATATACATCAAATTTAGATGACTTAAGTCAAGCAGACTTTATTATCGTCGCGGTTCCAACACCAATTAATGAGCATAAGCAGCCGAATTTAGCACCACTTCTTGGTGCAAGTCAATCTGTTGGGAAAGCGTTAGTGAACGCTCCGAAAGATACAATTGTTGTTTTTGAATCGACGGTGTACCCTGGTGCTACTGAGGAAGATTGTATACCTGTTCTTGAGAAATACTCAGGGCTTAAAGCAGGAGAAGATTTCTTTGTTGGCTATTCTCCAGAACGTATCAACCCAGGAGATAAGGTAAATACGTTTGAGTCTATTATCAAAGTTGTTTCTGGACAAAATGATGAAGTTTTAGACATTATTGCTGAAGTTTATGAATCAGTAGTAACTGCTGGTGTTCATAGAGCATCAAGTATTAAAGTTGCTGAAGCAGCTAAAGTGATTGAAAATACTCAGCGTGACGTAAATATTGCATTAATGAATGAAATTGCAATTATTTGTAGTAAAGCTGGAATTGATACTAATGAGGTACTAAAAGCGGCACGTACAAAATGGAATTTCTTAGATTTCAGACCAGGGTTAGTTGGGGGGCACTGCATTGGTGTTGATCCATATTATTTAACATATAAAGCACAAGAACTGGGTCATCATCCTGAAGTCATTCTTTCTGGACGTAGAATTAATGATAATATGCCAAAGCTAATCGCATCAGATATTGTTCAAAAATTACTTAAAAATGGTCATGAAGTTCAAGGGAAAACTGTGAATTTCTTAGGGTTAACATTTAAAGAAAACTGTCCAGATTTAAGAAATACAAAAGCTGTAGACTTAATAAATGAGTTAGAAAACTATGGACTAAATGTAGTAGTGAATGATGTTGAAGCGGATTCTAAAGAAGCTAAACAACTTTATAATATAGATTTAAAAGCAAAAAATGAGTTAGAAGTTTCAAATGCTTTAATTATTGCGGTTCAACATGAGGACTATATTAAAAATAAAGCAAGTTATCTAGAGTTAGTATCTGATGATGGTATCATTTTTGATATCAAAGGTATGATTTCAAAGCAAGATTTAAAAGAGAATCAGAAGCTGTGGAGATTGTAGAAATGAATATAAATAGAGTTAATTTGAAAAGAATATTAAGGAAACTACTATACAAGGGTATCACAAAAAATATCTACGTTTATTTGTCGAATATTAAAATATTTCTTAATAAGAATCTTACTGATAAAGAGTTTATTAAGAAAAATTTTATTAAAAATACAGGAATAACACCTAATTTAGAAAACCCAAAGGAATTTCATGAAAAGGTATTATGGTTAAAAATTCATTATAGAAATCCGTTAATGAAAAAGTGTTCAGATAAGTATCGTGTACGTGAATATGTTGAAGAAAAAGGTTTTTCTAATTATCTTATGAATATTTATGGCGCATATAAAAGCTTTGATGATATTGATTTTAAAGAACTTCCTGATAAAGTTTTTATTAAGACTAACCATGCTTCAGGATTAAATATGATGATTGATAAAAATAATACAAATCTTAAAAAAGCAAAGAAATATTTCGATAAAGCACAAAACTTTAATTATTATAAACGTTCTAGAGAATGGAATTATGATGGAATTTCGCCACTTTTAGTTGTAGAACCATTTTTAGATATGAAAAAGTTTAATGATTATAAATTTTTTGTGTTAGATGGTAAAGTAGAATTTTTTACAATATGTGATAACTTAACTGATGCAAATGGTATCCAATCATTAAGTGAATCTAGTATAAACTATTATGATAAGAACCTGAATTTACTTGATGATATTGGATCGTTAAGACCTGCTCTAACAAAAGAAATACAATTTAGTAAAGATTTGGACAAAATGTGGAAAGCAGCTGAGAAACTTGCAGCAGAATTCCCTTATTGCAGAGTAGATTTTATTGTATCAGAAGATGAAGTTTATTTTGGAGAAATGACATTCTACTCTAACGGAGGAAATTTAGTTATAAAACCAAGAGAACGAAGCATCGAAATGGGAAGTAATATTAAGCTAGATGATATAGACAGTCGATATTTAATATAATCATTTATTTGGGAGTTAATTATATGAAAAAAATTGTTCAAGTTTCCGCAATTGATATGACTATGAATAATTTCCTTGCACCGCTTAACAAGGCGAGTAAAGAATCAGGTTTTGAGGTTCATACTGCATGTTCACCTGGAAATTATGTAGATGAGATTAAAAAAGATGGTTTAATTTTTCATGATATTAAAATTGATAGAAAGATTAGTCCGTTAAGTAATTTAAAGTCTATATACAAGCTGTATACGTTATTTAAAGCAATTAATCCTGATATTGTTCATGTGCACACTCCTGTTGCTGCTGTTTTAGGTAGAATAGCTGCAAAATTAGCTAGAGTACCAACAATAATATACACAGCTCATGGATTTTATTTTCATGATGATATGAATGAAAAAGATTATAAATTTTATTTTAATATTGAAAAATATATGGGCAGATATTTTACAGATTTTATATTTACTCAAAGTATAGAAGATCATGAAATTGCAAAAAGCAATAATTTTTTAAAAAATAAAAGTAATCATATACACATTAGTAATGGTATTGATCTTGATAAAAAGTTTAATTACGAAAGTTTATCTCCAAAAGTAAGAGAAGATATTAGAAATCTACATAGTATTAGTGAAGAAGATATTGTAGTAACATTTATAGGTAGGCTAGTAGAGGAAAAAGGAATTTTAGACTTTTTAGAAAGTATAGAACTTTTAGAATCTAATAATATAAAATACATTATTATAGGAAGTCTACCACCTGGAGAAAGAGATACTGAGACTTTTAATAAACTTAAAAATTTTGAAGATAATCCTAATGTAATTTTTACTGGTCAAATAGAAAATGTAAATGAATATCTATATGCAAGTGATGTGTTTTGTTTACCATCATACAGAGAAGGTATGCCACGTTCAATAATTGAAGCGATGTCAATGAAAAATGCTGTTTTAGCGACTAACATTAGAGGCTCAAGAGAAGAAGTGGTTAAAAACGAGACGGGCTTCTTATTTGAAATAAATGATAGTCAAGCAATCGCTTCATATATTGATAAATTAAATAGCGACAGAGCATTATTAACAAAGATGCAAGAAAACGGTTATGAGCGTGCTCATAAACTCTATAATGAGAAAGATGTAGTAGAAAAGCAACTCGAAATATTTAATTTAGTAACTAACAAGTAGGTGTATTTATGAAATTGTTATTAACAGGAGCAACAGGTTTCTCGGGTAAAGAATTTCTGAAAAATCTCGAAGACGAAAAACACGATTTTGAAGAAATTCATGTTGTTGTTAGAGATAATTCACTTAGATCCTTCATTCAAAATTCATCATTGAATATTATTGAGCATTACGGAGATTTAACAGATAAGAAATTTATTAAAAAAATCACAGAAAACATCGATGTAATACTGCATATAGCTGGAATTCAAATGAGTAAAGATTTATTTAATTCAGCTATTGAAAATAAGGTCGATTGGATTATAGCTGTACATACAACAGGTAGATATTCTAAATTTAAAGTCGCATCAGAAGAATATATAGCTATTGAAGATGAGTTGCTAAATCAAAAAAATAAAATAAATATAACTATATTAAGACCAACAATGATTTATGGATCTATGAGAGACAGAAATATGTCTAAGTTAATAAAGTTTTTAGATAAATCACCAGTCTATCCAGTTTTCGGTAATGGAAAGAATCTTATGCAACCTGTAAATGGTAAAGATTTAGCCATTGCATATAAGCAAGTTTTGGATAATGAAGATGTCACCAAAAATAAAGAATATAATTTATCTGGGGAAAAACCTATTGAATATTTGGATCTACTTAAAATCGTTTCTAGGAAACTTGGTAAAAAAACTAGCTTTGTTCGAATTCCTATAAAATTATCTTATTATACAGCAAAAATCGGTAAAAAAATAACTAGTAAGTTTCCTATTCAGGATGAACAAGTTTTAAGAATGCAAGAAAATAAAGACTTCAGTCATTATGAGGCAACTAAAGACTTTGAGTTCAATCCACGTTCTTTTGAAACAGGAATAGAACAACAAATATTGGAGTATAAGGGAGAATAAGATTTGATTAAAAGACTATTTGATATTACTAGCGCGAGTGTTGTATTAATTGTATTTTCTCCAGTATTATTAGTCACTTCTTATTTTATAAAAAAAGAATCTGAAGGTCCGGCTATTTTTACTCAGAAAAGACCGGGTTTAAATAATGAGTTATTCGATATTTATAAATTTAGATCGATGAGAATAGATACACCACATTTAGCGACTGATAAAATTGATGCTAGCAAATATATTACGAAGACTGGAAAATTTATCAGAAAAACTTCAATTGACGAGTTACCTCAATTATATAACATTATTAAAGGTGATATGTCAGTTGTGGGTCCAAGACCAGCACTCTATAACCAATATGAATTAATTGAAGCAAGGACTAAAGAAAATGTACATACTGTTAGACCAGGTTTAACTGGTCTTGCCCAGGTAATGGGAAGAGACGATATATCCGATTATGAAAAAGTTCAATTTGATAAGTATTACGTTGAAAATAGAACTTTTTTAATTGATATGTATATTATATTTAAAACGATTAAAAATACTGTAACTTCGGATGGTGTGAAACATTAGAAAGGATGTCTAATTTTGGAGGAGAGACAAAAAGTAAGAAAACGAAGACGTCGTAAAAAAAGAATGCCTGTATGGTTAAAGGTACTACTGACTTGTTTTCTTTTATTTATTATCGCAGGTCTTGCTTTTGCTGTGTTTACGTTTTATAAACTAAATCAATTAGGCACATCGATTAACGAAGGTTCTGAAGAAAGACAACCTTCTAATTTAAGACGAGAAGACGTTAATATCGATAAGAAAGATCCAATCTCAATCGCATTATTTGGTGTGGACTCTGATGAGTCACGTGAAGGCTTAGGTGAGCGTTCGGACTCAATTATGATTCTATCAGTAAACCCAAATAATGATAAAACAGTGATGATTAGTATCCCACGTGATACACGTACAGAGATTGTAGGTAATGATTCAGTAGAAAAAATCAACCACGCATATGCTTACGGTGGCCCACAAATGGCAAAAGATTCAATTGAGAATCTAATGAATGTACCAATAGATCACTATGTGAGTATTAATATGGATGGTTTAAAGGACTTAATAGATATTGTTGGTGGCGTTACAGTAGTAAGTAACTCAACATTTGAGGTCAAGGGTAATTCTTATGTCGAAGGCTTGCCTTATGATATGTATGGTGAAGAGGCACTCGCATTTACAAGAAGTCGTTATCAGGACGGATCTGGTGGGGACTTTGGTCGACAAGAGCGTCAACAATTAGTTGTAGAAGCTTTAGGAGATAAGTTATTATCTGCAGGATCAATTACGAGAATTAACTCAATTTTAGACACATTAGGGAATAACGTAAGAACAGACTTAAAAATGGCGGATATCCAAGATATTGGTACAAAGTATAATGGTGCACGTCGTAATGTTGAACGTATTCAATTAGAGGGTACTGGAGAAACTATGGAAGACGGATTATGGTATTTCTTACCTGACGAAGAGAGTCTAAAAGAAGCAGAAAGAAAATACAAAGAGAATTTAGAGATAGAATAGAGATAATAGAAATACATTTTAATAAAGAATTTGAAGAATTTATTTTGAAAGGAAGATTTTATAATCAACCTAGCCACTTAA
>NZ_KV820840.1:615-42336 GCF_001815515.1 Nosocomiicoccus sp. HMSC059G07 | reverse complement strand
TAGAATTTAAAAAAAGGTTCGTCTACAATCTGAAACACGTCACATAAGTGACGTGTTTTTATTATGCGCGTGGTCCAATCATTTCAGTTTTAGCAAAGTCACTATTACGCATTGCTTCAAGGCGTTCTTCGACTTCTTCTTGTGGAATGTTATGAACCGTAATATATCTATTTCTAGGGTGCTCTGCACATTTCATTGAGCAAGCGCCTAAATGTTTGTGTTGGTTTTCTTCGCTACATAAAATTTGTGCGTTACACTCTGGGTTTGCACAATTGACGTAACGTTCACATGGTGTACCGTCGTAATGGTCGACACCGATAACTGTTGGGTCGACTTGGTTAATCGGTACTGTTAGGCGTTCATCAAATACGTACATTTGACCGTCCCATAGTTGACCTTTTGTATTTTCGTCTTTAGCGTAAGTTGCGATACCGCCGTGAAGTTGTCCGACGTTTTCTCCAATACCTTCACGTTTTAACCAGCCAGAGAATTTCTCACAACGAATTCCACCTGTACAATATGTTAAGACACGTTTACCTTCAAATAGGTCTTTGTTTTGTCTCACCCATTCCGGTGTATCTCTAAATGTTGAAACTTCAGGTTTAATTGCACCGCGGAAGTGTCCAACGTCATATTCGTAGTCATTTCTTACATCTAATACTACAGTGTTTTCATCTTGAATGGCTTCCATCCACTCTTCAGGTGATAAATAGTCACCTGTAATTTCGTGTGGGTTAATGTCATCTTCTAAACTTAAGTTCACGAGTTCAGGACGTGGACGGCAATGCATTTTCTTAAATGCGTGTGTATCAGCTTCGTCAATTTTAAACGGCATTCCTTTAAAGAGTGGGTGATTGTTCATGTACTCGATGTACTTTTCAGTCTGTTCGTAATCACCAGACACTGTACCGTTAATCCCTTCGTTCGCAACTAAAATACGGCCTTTAAGACCGAGGTCTTTACAAAACTGAAGATGCTCATCAGCAAATTCTACTGGATCTTCAATCGTAACGTAGTGGTAATACAGTAATACTCGATATTTCATTTTGTTTTCTCCTATCATACATATAATTGCAAGTTATACCCGATAGATAATCATGCATTAAATATTATAGCAGAAACGGTCTGTTTTCGCATGATACTGTTCAAAAAAGTATAATATTTGGTAAAATAAAAGTACGACTATTTGAAATTAGGATGAGCTGTATGAATATTAAAATATATTTAGATATCGCATGTCCGTATTGCTATATCGCTAAAAAGAAATTTGAAGAAGCGTTAAAGGAATTTGACGAAGTCGACTTTGACATTGAATATAAAAGCTTTGAACTCAACTATGAAGCACCAAAATATCCAGAGGAAACGTTGATTACGTCATTATCAGAAAGAACCGGTGTGTCTGAAGAAGAAATTAAGAGACAATACCGTATTTTAATCGAGTCTGCAAAAGCAGAAGGTATTGAATTGAATTTAGAAAACGTTGTGCCATCAAATACACGTGATGCGCATCGTTTATTAAAGTTTGCTATTCAAGAAGGAAAAGGTAGTGAAATGTTAGACGAATTATACTACCGTAATTTTAAGTTGAACGAAAATGTTGCTGATAAAGATGTGCTTTTATCAGTTGCTGAAGCGGTAGAACTCGATACAGCACGCGCAAAAGAAGTGATTGAAGATGAATCAGAATTTGCTGAACTTGTACTCGAGGACTTTAATTACGGGAAAATTCTCGGCGTTCAAAGTGTGCCACACTTTATTTTTAACGAGCGCTTTAAAATGAACGGAGCAGCTGAAGTAGATTTATATATTTATGCAATTGAAAAAACATTAGATGATATAAAAAAGGGCGATTTATAATTTAAATCGCCCTTTTTTATGTTTGTTTTCGTTAAAACACAAACATTCGCTTTTAAAAAATAAAAAACGTTCGTATTTTCGGTTTTTTGTCGATGTTTTATGTGGTATATTATTAATGAATTCTTAAAAAACGGAGTGAGTATTTTGGTAGTTAGTATCGTAATGGGTAGTTCTTCTGATTGGCCAACGATGAAAAAAGCAAAAGACATGCTCGACTATTTCGGGATTGAAACAAATGTCGAAGTCGTAAGTGCGCATCGTACGCCTAAAAATATGTATGAATTTGCTACAAATGCAAAAGAAAAAGGAACGAAAGTAATCATCGCAGGTGCCGGTGGTGCGGCGCACTTACCAGGGATGATCGCTTCGATGACGAACGTACCAGTCATCGGTGTACCAATACAAACGAAAGCGTTAAGCGGTATCGATTCGTTATATTCTATCGTTCAAATGCCAGGTGGCGTACCAGTGGCGACGATGGCAATTGGTGAAGCTGGAGCGACGAATGCTGGAATTTATGCGGCGAAAATGATCGCGATAGAAGACGAATCAGTCTATGACAAATTAGAAGCATACACAAAATCATTAGAAAAAAAAGTGGAGGATATGCAAAATGACCTCAAGTAAGACGATATTACCAATGAAAACAATCGGGATTATCGGTGGTGGACAGCTCGGTAAAATGCTCGCACAAAGTGCCCTTCGAATGGGTTATAAAGTTGCGATTTTAGATCCATCTGAAGATGCCCCTGCTCGTGCGACGTGTCACGAATTTATTCATTCGGACTTTAGTGATGAAAGTGCGCTTAAACAACTTGCAGAAATGTCAGATGTTCTAACGTATGAATTTGAAAACATCGATGCACATTTACTGAGAGATTTAGTCGAACATCACTATGTTCCTCAAGGTGCAGAGACAGTACTCACCCTTCAAGACAGAGAAACTGAAAAAGCAGCAATTCAAAAATCAGGAGCGACAGTCGTACCGTATCAAAAGACGAATACAAAAGAAGAATTGCAGCAGTTTATCGAAAAACATGATTACCCTGTGATCGTAAAAACTGCAACAGGTGGTTATGATGGTAAAGGGCAATATTTAATTGAGTCAGAAAAAGATATTAAAGACGTGCCATTTGGAGACGTTGAACTCGTTACAGAAAAATATATCGACCTAGAACGAGAAGTGTCTTTAACAGTAGCAAGAAGCGCAAGTGGTGAAACAGTCGTCTTCCCACTTCAAGAAAACTTACATCGCAATCAAATTCTATATCGTACGATTGCACCGTCAAGAATTGACGTATTTGAAGAGGCTAAGCGACAAGTTGAACTCATTATGGAAGAGTTACTATTCGTCGGAGTCTTTACAGTAGAATTTTTCGTGGACAAAGACAACAACGTCTACGTCAATGAAATCGCACCAAGACCTCACAACTCAGCACATTATACGATTGAAGCGTGTAACATCAGTCAGTTTGACGCACATATATTAGCGGTATGTGATTTACCATTACCAGAAGTTTATCAGCATCAGCCAGCGATTATGATGAACTTACTCGGACAAGATTTAGATCGCTTAGAAGATGAACTATATAAACACTCAGACTGGAACGTTCACTTATATGGAAAATCAGACCGTAAACCTGAACGTAAAATGGGCCACGTCACAATACTCACAGATGAAATCGAAACGACATTAAACGATATTAAACAACATTTCTAAAATAAGAAATTAAAACGTTGGAGGAAAATAATGACTAAATTTAATGAACCTACTGCAAACCAAATTGAAGAAGAAAAACTTTACACACAAATGGGGCTACGTGAAGACGAATATAAAAAGGTAGTTGAGTTACTCGGAAGAAAACCGAACTATACTGAAACTGGAATCTTCGCATCAATGTGGAGTGAACATTGTAGCTATAAAACATCTAAAACATTTTTACGTCAGTTTAATTCTAAAGGTGAACGTGTATTAATGGGACCTGGTGAAGGTGCAGGTGTTGTTGATATTGGAGATAATGAAGCGGTCGTATTTAAAGTGGAATCTCATAACTCTCCGTCAGCGGTTGCGCCGTTCCATGGCGCTGCGACTGGTATTGGAGGAATTTTACGTGACATCGTATCGATCGGTTCAACGCCAATTGCGCTCGTAAACTCTCTTAGATTTGGTGAACTAGATAACGATAACAGTAAGTGGTTATTAAAAGAAGCAACAGACGGTTTACAATTCTATGGTAATACGATGGAAATTAGCGCTGTAACTGGAGAGGTAGAATTCGATGAACGTTTCCAAGGACGTCCACTCGTTAACGCGATGGCGGTCGGTTTAATTAATCATGATGATATTCAAAAAGGACTCGCACAAGGTGTCGGGAACAAAGTCGTTTATGCAGGTCTTGAAACAGGTAAAGACGGCATTTTAGGTGCATCATTCTCAAGTGAAGAGTTAGGTGAGGACCGTAAAGTAGAAATTCCAGATACTCAAGAAGGATATCCTGAAATCGGTAAACGTTTAATGCACGCAACACTAGAAGCAATCAAACATGATAAGCTCGTCGGTATTCAAGATATGGGTGCAGCGGGTCTTACTTCATCTTCAGCAGAAATGGCAGCTAAAGGTGGATACGGTATTGAAATGCATTTAGATAAAGTACCTGTATCTGACGATACAATTTCACCATTTGAAATGATGTTATCTGAAACACAAGAGAGAATGCTTCTCGTCGTAGAAGACGGTTCAGAAGAAGAATTTCTTAAAATTTTCGAAAAACATGATTTACCAGCCGCTGTAATCGGTGAAGTTACTGAAGGTGAATCACTCGTTTTATATTACGAAGGTGAAAAGTACGCAGACCTTCCAACTGAACATTTAGAAAACGCACCAGAAGTTATCTTAGAAGGTAAAGAAAGAGAATTAGATGAAGCAAGAGTAGACTATAGTAACGAAGATTTAGTCGATGTCTTTAAACAACTCATTCACCATCCAACACTTGGAGATAAGTCATACATTTACAACAAATTCGATCGTAAAGAAGACACGCTACAAGGCTCTGGATTTGGTGCAGGAATTGTCCGTATTGGAGACAGCAATAAAGCGATTGCTGTAGCGATTGACGGTAAAGGACGTTATGTTGAAGCAGATCCATATAACGGTGGGAAAGAGACAGTATTACACGCGTTTAGAACGACACTTGCAACAGGTGCGTTACCAATTGCGATGACGGACGGTCTGAACTACGGTAACCCTGAAAATAAAGAAATGTATGAAATTATTAAACAGTCAACTAAAGGTATGGCTGAAGCATCAGTTGCTGTAAATACACCAGTAATTTCAGGAAACGTTTCGTTATATAACGAGACAAAAGACGGCCCAGTATTACCGACACCAATTATCGGTATGGTCGGTTTAATTGAAGACGTGACGTATTTAACTGAGCGATTTGTAAAAGAAGGCGACAGCATTTACGTCGTTGGAGAGTTAACACCTGAATTTAGTGGAAGCCAAATCGAAAAACTCGTCGACAACACAGTGCGTCATACAGAACGTACGGTTGATTTAGATAAAGAATACGCACGTGGTATGGAGTTAAGACAATTATTATTAGACGGCGATTTAGAAAAAATCGCACCGATCGGTCGTGGTGGTTTCATTATCAAACTTGCACAACTCCTATCGCACTATGACTTAGGGGCAGACGTTCAATTAGACGTTCGTGGTGATCTATTATTCAGTGAAACAGCAGGTACGTATATCGTAGTTGGTAAAAAAGGATTAAATATTAAAGACGCTGTAGAAATCGGTACAGTGACAGGTGAAAACTTTAAAGTGAAAGCAGAAGGCTTAGAATTAGACTTACCGATGTCAGAAGTAAAAGAACTATATGAAACAGCAATTACAAGTCGCTTAAATTAAGAATAACTGGAGGAGGAATTTAGCGTGTTTGGTATATGGGGTCATGAAAATGCATCAGAACTCACATATATCGCGCTCCATAGTTTACAACATCGAGGACAAAACGGTGCAGGTATCGTCGCATCAAATGAGGACTACTTATTTGGTGCGCGCGGTATGGGTCTTTTAAATGACGCGATATCTAAAGAACAGCTCGAGTCATTAAAGCCGTTTAAAAATGCGATTGGACACGTCCGTTATGCGACAAAAACTTCGTCTGAACTCGCAAACGTCCAACCGATATTACTAAAAAGTTATTCTGGTGACTTAGGTATATGTCATAACGGTAACTTAACGAACGCGATACAATTACGAAAAGCATTAGAATCTGAAGGGTCAATCTTTCAAACGACGACAGATGTCGAAGTGATGGCTCATCTTTTAAAACGATCTAAAGCAAGAACAAATAAAGATAGAATTAAAAGTGCACTTAGACAAGTCAAAGGTGCTTTTGTATTTTTACTACTACAAGAGAATAGTTTAACGATTGCGATGGATAACCACGGTGTCCGTCCGTTAATGCTCGGACGAATCGACGATGCGTGGTGTGTGGCGAGTGAAACGTGTGCATTTACAGCAATCGGTGCGGAGTATGTCCGTGATATTGAGCCAGGTGAATTTATAACGATTACTGACGACGGTATCGACTTTGATAAGTATTCTTATGTCGAGCGTCCAAATTTATGTTCGATGGAATATATTTATTTTGCGCGCGCAGACTCAGAGTTTCGTCATCAGTCCACATACCGTATTCGTAAAGCACTCGGAGCTGCCCTTGCGAAAGAGTTTAAACATGAAGCAGATCTCGTTATCGGGGTGCCCGATTCAAGTCTCGCTGCAGCGAGAGGTTTTTCATCAGAATCTGGTATTAAACAAGAAGCTGGACTACTTAAAAATAGATATGTCGGACGTACGTTTATTACACCAGGTCAAGAAGCTAGAGAACGTGCAGTACGGATGAAGTTATCTCCAGTGAGAGATATCGTTGAAGGAAAACGAGTCATCGTCATCGATGATTCAATAGTGAGAGGTACGACGAGTAAATATATCGTTCGTGCACTGAGAAAAGCAGGCGCAACGGAAGTACACATGGGTGTCTCTTCGCCACCGTTAAAAGATCCGTGCTATTACGGTATCGACGTCTCGACTCATGCAGAGATTATCGCTTCCAAAAAGTCTGTTGAAGAAATTTGTGAAGAAATTGATGCAGATTCTCTGACGTACTTATCTGTAGAAAGTATGCATGACGTCTATAGACAATTCGGCTCTAGAGGTGAGTGTGACGCATGCTTTACAGGAGATTATCCGATTGAAGTTGTGGACGACTTATTACCACAAGAAAAAGAACAAAAATCTAAAGGAGTTTAATTATGTCTGAGCAATATAAACAAGCTGGCGTAGATATTGAAGCAGGGTATGAAGCGGTTAAACAAATGAAAGTGCACGTGCAACAAACGATGCGTAAAGAAGTACTCGGAGGGCTTGGAGGTTTTGGTGCAGCGTTTGATTTATCGCAGTTAAATTTAAAAGAACCAGTACTCGTATCTGGCACGGACGGTGTTGGGACGAAGTTACAACTTGCGATCGACTCAAATCGCCACGATACGATTGGAATTGATGCAGTTGCGATGTGCGTGAACGATATTTTAACGACAGGTGCAGAGCCGCTGTACTTTTTAGACTACATCGCTGTAAATAAAGTTATACCTGAGCAAGTTGCGGATCTCGTTAAAGGTGTTAGTGAAGGATGTAAACAAGCAGGATGTGCATTAATCGGTGGAGAAACTGCTGAAATGGGTGATATGTACGACGAAGGTGCGTATGATATCGCAGGATTTGCTGTCGGTGCGGTTGAAAAATCAGAATATGTTGATTTTGATAGCGTCAATGCTGGAGATGTCATTATCGGGTTACCATCAAGTGGTATTCATTCCAATGGATATTCACTTGTACGTAAAATCATTAAAGATAACAACATCGACGTAAACGATACGTTAAACGGTACGCCGTTAATTGACTTACTACTCGAGCCAACTCGAATCTACGTCAAACAAATACTTAAACTCCAAGAAGACGTTAAAATTAAAGCGATGAGCCATATTACAGGTGGAGGTTTCTATGAAAACATTCCACGTGCGTTAAGAGAAGGGCTCGGTGCTGAAGTTGACGTGACAGACGTTAAAGTACCTGAGATTTTAGAGTGGTTAATCGACCAAGGAAACATTAACCGTGACGAGGCGTATAACGTCTTTAACATGGGCGTAGGTTTTATGATTGTCGTCGATGAAAACGATAAAGACAAAGCACTTGAAAACTTAAAAGCGTCAGGTGAAAGTCCAGTCGTTTTAGGTAAAGTAGTGAATGAAGAAGGACTTACAATCCATGGTTAACGTTGCGGTATTCGCTTCGGGAAGCGGAAGTAACTTTGAAAATATCGCGACGAGCGACTTACCACTGTCTATAAAAGTATTAATTGTCGACAATAAAGACGCAAAAGCAATTGAACGCGCAAAACGTTTAAATGTACCGTATGAAATTGTCGAAAGAAGCGGTAAAACTAAAGAAGAGTTTGAAGCAGAAATATTAAATATTTTAAAAGACAAAAATATCGAGTACATATTACTCGCAGGATTTATGAAAATTTTATCGGCAGAATTTATCGAACGATACGACCGTAAAATCATTAATATCCACCCGTCGTTATTACCGAGCTTTAAAGGTAAAAACGGCATATTAGATGCTTATAATTACGGTGTAAAAGTCAGTGGAGTTACGGTTCATTACGTCGACAGTGGTATCGATACTGGTGAAATTATCGATCAAGAACCAGTAGTTTTAAGAGATGACGATACGTTAGAAAGTTTTGAAGAGAAAATTCACAAAGCCGAATATAAGTTATATATTCGCGCGCTTAAAAAAGTGTTGGAGGTAAAAGAATGAGAGCGTTACTCAGTGTTTCAGATAAGACAGGAATTACTGAATTTGGACAGAAACTCGTAGATAACGGCTACGAATTATTTAGTACAGGAGGTACGCTTAAAGCGTTAGAAGACGCGAACGTCCCTGTAAAAAGTGTGTCAGAACTCACGCACTTCCCTGAAATTATGGATGGCCGAGTGAAGACATTACATCCAGCAGTACATGGTGGTTTACTTGCAGATCGTAGTAAACAGTCTCATTTAGATGAATTAAAAGAGCAAGATATTGATTTAATCGACATGGTCGTCGTTAACCTTTATCCGTTTGAAGAGACGGTAAAAGATGAAAACGTAACGATTGAAGATGCGATTGAAAATATCGATATCGGTGGTCCGACGATGTTACGTGCAGCGGCTAAAAACTATAAACACGTACTCGCAGTAGTAAACCCAGCTGATTACGAGGCAGTGATTAGCCGAATTCAAACCGATGACTTAACAGAAGATTTTAGAAGAGAGCTAATGGTTAAAGTATTTAAACATACGACAAATTATGACCAAGCAATCACGAACTTCTTTAGTCAAGCTGAAAAAACACTTCGTTACGGTGAGAACCCGCACCAAAAAGCACGTTATATTCGTACGACAAGTGCACCGAACACGATTTTAAATGCAAAGATTTTAAACGGAAAAGAGCTATCATACAACAACTTCCGTGACGCAGATAGTGCGTATTTACTCGCGCGTAAATTTAACGGTCCTGTAGCAGTTGCTGTTAAACATATGAACCCGTGTGGTGTTGGCGTTGGCGATACGATTTACGACGCGTTTCAAAATGCTTATGACGCAGATCCACAGTCAATATTCGGTGGAATCGTTGCGTTAAACAAAGAAGTCGATTTAGAAACAGCAGAAGCATTAAGCAAAATCTTTTTAGAAGTGATAATTGCACCTAAGTACACTGCAGCGGCATTAGAAAAACTTCAAGAGAAAAAGAACTTACGTGTATTAGAAATTGACTTCACTGAACAAACAGGCGATGAAGAAATCGTTAGCGTATCAGGTGGGTATTTAATCCAAGATAGAGATAACGCTCCGTTAAATATGGATGACGTAACAGTCGTAACGAAAAAAGAACCGACAGACAGTGAATACCGTGCACTTGCTCTCGCGTTAGAAGTTGTTAAACACGTAAAATCAAACGCGATTGTGCTTGCTGATGAACATCGTACAGTCGGTATCGGTGCAGGACAAATGAACCGCGTCGGTGCGTTAAAAATTGCGATTGAACGTGCAACAAAAGAGTTAGATGGAACAGTCGTTATGGCAAGTGATGGGTTCTTCCCAATGCCAGACTCTGTACAAGTCGCACACGAAGCAGGCATCAAGGTAATTATTCAACCAGGTGGATCTAAGCGTGACCAAGATTCAATCGATTACTGTGACGCACATGATATGACGATGGTCACAACTGGTATGAGACACTTTAAACATTAGGAGAGAATAATATATGAATACTTTAGTTATTGGAAGCGGTGGGCGAGAGCACGCAATTGTGCGTGCATTGAATCGCTCAGATAGAGTAAATGAAGTATTTGCGTTACCTGGGAATGACGGCATGACGGAAGCGACTCTTGTCGAAGGGATCCCAGTTTCTGAGTTCGACCAAATTGGTGAGTTTTGTAAAGAGAATAATGTTGAATGGGTTGTGGTTGGTCCAGAAGATCCATTATCTGAAGGCATTGTAGATAGACTCGAGGACAAATTTAACTTAAAAGTATTTGGTCCTAGAAAAAATGAAGCACAAATGGAGTCGTCGAAATCATTTACAAAACACTTAATGAAAAAATACAGCGTCCCAACAGCAAGCTACGAAGTGTTCACAGATAAGGCGAAAGCAACAACGTACTTAGAAAATGGTGATTTTCCAATCGTCATTAAAAAAGATGGACTTGCAGCAGGTAAAGGTGTCATCATCGCTCAAGATTTAAGCGAAGCAAAGAAGGCGCTCGATGAACTTATGGAAACGGACGGCGAAGTCGTCATTGAGGAATTTTTAGACGGGGACGAATTTAGTTTAATGGTCCTAGTAAATGGTGATACGTTCACGCCATTTAACATTATCGCACAAGACCATAAACGTGCATTTGATAACGATGAAGGACCAAATACTGGTGGAATGGGTGCATATGCGCCTGTAGATTACATTTCGCAAAGTACAATCGATGAAGCAGTAGAGAAAATTGTACGTCCGACGGTAAATGCAATGGTTAATGAAGGATTAAATTATTTCGGGATTCTTTATCTCGGTGCCATCATTACAAAAGACGGGGTTAAAACAATCGAGTATAACGCAAGATTCGGTGACCCAGAAGCACAGATTCTTCTCGACTTATTAGAAACAGATTTTGTAGAACTGTTAGAAAGTATGTACAATAAACAACCCTTGCAATTATCGTTTAGAGATGAATATGCGGTTGGAGTCATACTCGCTTCAGAAGGATATCCAGGTGATTATGAGAAAGCGAAAGAGATCATCATCGAAAAAGATACGATGGCAGACATTTACGTCAGTGCATTAAAGCATTTAGACGGCGACACATACGAGTCAAATGGTGGCCGTGTATTACTTGCGATTGGACGCGGAGGTACAATCAACGAAGCAAAAGAAAATGCGTACGACACATTATCTAAAGTGAAATACGAATCATCAGATTTCTTTTATAGAAAAGATATCGCATATAAAGCATAAAAAATATCCTCTTAAGTTTATTACTTAAGAGGATATTACTATGTAATCAATAATAATTACTTCTGATGTGCTCTTACATTTTTATCAGTAAAGCCTTTGAAATGGTAAAACGCGCCGTAAATTAAAGCGAACGGTAAGACGAATAAGATAAGGAAGAAAATACTTCCAACAAACTGTCTAAATCCAAATTCGTTAAAGAATTCTCCGCTCGTCGCGTCAAGTAATGGTGGTAGGAATGCGAAGTAGTAAATCGCTCCCAAAACAATAAAAGCAAAAATGTAAAAAATAAAATTCTTAATGTGGTACGGTTTTGTGTCTTTATCGTACTTAAACATTTAGGCACCGCCTTTTTCAAAATTGTCTTCAAACTTGATATATATATCTGTATAATATCATGTATAAGAAATATTTTAAAGCACTGATTTTAATAAGGAAGATGAAAATGGGGATAAGAAAAGGTAAAAATTCTGATATTGACGACATAATGTCAATAAAAAATGCCGTTATTATACTGATGAAAGAAAGCGGAAACAACCAGTGGAGCGAAAGTTATCCAGCACGTGACACGCTTTTAAATGACATAGAGAACGAAAACTTATATATTTATGAAGAAGATGGGGAAGTACTCGGATTTATAGTTGCAGATAATCATCATGCGTATGAGTACGACGATATCCCATGGGAACTGGCGAGATTAGATAGTATTGCTTTTCATAGAGCAGCAGTCGACCCAAGAGCACAAGGGCAAGGTATCGCATCGAAACTATTTGACGAAGTTGAAACGCACTTTAAAAATGAAGGGTATCTCGGTGTCCATACGGACACCAATCTAAATAACCTTCCAATGCAAAGTCTATTCGAAAAGCGCGGATACGAGTACAGAGGCAAACTAAACCTTCATAACAATTTAAATGAATGGTACGTTGCATACGAAAAGGTGTTTTAGAAATTAAAAAAAGAGTAGGAGGATAAAAAATGAAATTACTTATTAAGTTATTTTCAGGAATCATCGCTGGAATTATCGTTGGTTCAATTTATTACTTCTCGGCAGATGGTACAACGTTCCACAGCATTATGGAAATCGTGACACGATTATTCATCACGATGCAAAGCATTCTTGGATCGTTTATATTCTTTTTAATTCCGTTAATTATATTTTTCTTTATTGCTGACGGGGTTTCATCTATTGGACGAGGTGCTGGAAAAGTTGTAGGTGCAACGTTAGGAGTTGCATACATCTCTACAATTGGTGCAGGGATTTTAGCGTTTATCGTTGCTAAAATCTTAATGCCAATTGTCACTAAAGGTGGACAACTTCAAGAGGAAGGAACAGAGCTCGGACCACTGTTAGAATTCGACATCCCAGCACCACTTGATATTTTAACGGCGCTAGTACTTGCGTTTTCAGTTGGTATCGTCATTAATATCATCAAAGCTGAGACGATGAAACAATGGATTCACGACGGTAAACAAGTCGTTGAGTTTTTAATCGAAAAAGTAGTTATCACAATTTTACCGTTCTACATCGCTGGTGTATTTGCAGGGATGGCATCTACAGGAACGGTGTTTAGAACACTTTCAGTATTTGGAGTTGTGTTACTCATTGCGATTTTACTCCACTGGACATGGATTACAGTTCAGTACACAATCGCAGGATCATTACTTGGTAAAAATCCATTTAATATGATTAAAACAATGCTTCCAGCGTACGTAACAGCACTCGGTACGATGAGTAGTGCAGCGACAATCTCAGTCACACTGCCAAAAGCAAAAGAGATGGGTGTGCGCGACAAGATTGCAGACTTCGTTATCCCGCTCGGAGCGAACGTTCACTTATCTGGTTCAGCAATTACGATTACATCATGTTCAATTGCTGTAATGAGTGTATTACCTGAATACGATACACCTGGAATGTTAAAAATGATCGGGTTCGTATTACTCATTGGTGTCGTGATGGTAGCAGCACCTGGTGTGCCAGGAGGCGCAGTAATGGCGGCAAGTGGAATACTCGTATCACATTTAGGCTTCAACGAAGCGGCAGTCGCGTTAATGATTGCATTATATATGGCACAAGATAGCTTTGGAACTGCAGCAAACATCACAGGTGATGGTGCTATCGCAGGTATCATCGATGCATATGATCAAAACTTAAGTAAAAAATAACGTTCGACGCTCCTGATATAGTCAGGGGCGTTTTTTTGATGAGATAAATCAATTTACAAATGTACTTTAAAATCATATAATTAAAGCACGAAAGTGAAATGAGGGATATCATGAACAAAAATAGATACATATTAGAACAATTATCAAAAGACGATGGCTTCATATACGTTAAAGAAGCAGAACAACATGGTATTGATCGATTTAAATTATCATATTTAGCAAATGAAAATAAAATTGATAGAATCGCACATGGTATATATGCTCTAAAAGATGAATTTATAGATGAGTATGTACTCCTACAAAAGACAAGTGACCGGGTTGTTTATTCTTATCATACGGCTTTATATTTTCACGATTTATCGGATAGAGTTCCTTCACACATCCATATTACTGTACCTCAAGGGTATAATGCTTCTAGATTAAAAAAACGACATGAAAACTTCAAAGTACATTATGTGAAAAAAGATGTACTTAATCTTGGAAAAGTGAAAGGAAGAAGCCCTTTTGGAGGAGAAATAATTCTTTATAATATCGAGCGCACAATATGTGATGTTGTAAAGAATAAAGATAAAATTGATCCTCAAATATTCACTCATGCAATAAAACAATACTTTTCGAATAAGCAAATTAATGTAAGAGAACTAATAAAATATGCAGATATATTAAATGTAGAAAACGAAATACGTCAATACTTAGAGGTGCTCCAATGAAGACGAGTGCACAGGTTAAGAGTATTGTAAATACTATCGCAAAACAACAGAATTTAAAACCACAAGAAGTATTTCAGATGTACTTTTTTGAAAGAGTTTTAAAAAGAATAGAGAAATCAAGGTATCGTGATATTTTTATTATAAAAGGTGGATTGCTAATTGCCTCGTTAATTGGAATAGAGAGTCGAACAACTATGGATATGGACGTTACAATCAAAGGAATGGCAGTAAATAAAGATAGCATAACAAGTATGATGAAGGAAATTTTAAAAAAAGATACTGATGATGGAATAACTTTTTCTTTAAAAGATATATCAGAAATCAGAGAAAATGATGACTATGAACATTATCGTATCAGTATCATGGCACACCTTGGAAAAATCAATAATCCAATGAAGCTGGATATTACTACCGGAGATTTTATTACTCCTAAAGAACAATTATATGAATATCCATTAATGTTTGATAGCGGCTATATTAATATAATGGCATATCCAATAGAAACGATTTTAGCAGAAAAGATTGAAACAATTATACGCAGGAATATCGCAACAACAAGAATGAGAGACTTTTACGATGTATATGTATTGTATAAGCTGTACCAGCAGACAATTAATTTTGATCTTCTTAAAATTGCGATTCAAAATACCTCTTCGCAAAGAGACTCTGAGATGCTTATACAAGAATCTAAAGAGATTACAGATGATATTAAAATAGACTCACAATTAAAGAGAAATTGGGTGAATTACATCAATGATAACTCATATGTAGGAGACATTGAGTTCTTTGAAGTAATAGAAATACTAGAAGAAGTTTTGCAGAAGATATCTTAGAAGTACACCGTTATCAACCCCACACCATGACTTTATGCATCTCTTTTAATATAATAGAGCTATTACATAAATGTAGGGAAGGTTTAGTTTGAGAAAGTTAATATATGTCATTATTATCATATGTTTTTTAGATTTGTTTGTTCAATTCCCGATCGTTACGCCGTACGCGCTTGAACTTGGTGCAAGTGAGTTTATGGCGAGTGTCGTCGTTGCAGCGTATTCTGTAACGAATGTTCTCGGTAACGTTCTCGGTGGATATTTTTCGGATAGATTTGGTAGGAAGAGAACACTTCTTCTTGGAATGATTCTACAAGTACTAATTATTAGCTCATATATATCGACGCCAACGATTGGTGTGTTAATTGGTATTCGCGTCGTGCACGGATTTACGAGCGGTATGATTACGCCGGCTGCGTTTAGTTTAGTTCAAGATATTTCTAGACGTGAAGCAATCGGTAAAGCGATGGCGTTAACTGGTGTTTCGATTGGACTTGCTGCGATTTTCGGTCCTGCAGCAGGCGGTATCCTCTCTAGCATGTATGGATACGCGAATACGTACTTAATACTTGCACTTGTGTATGTGGTTGGGCTTTTACTTACGATTGTTGCGGTTAAAGAAAGTACAACTGTACAGTCGAGAAGGGAATATAATGAGACGAAATGGACGACGTTAATTACGAGACGTCCGTTAGTCATTGCATACATTTCGTCTTTAGCGTTAATGACGTCAATGGGTGCTTTATCTTTTGCGTTACCGATTAAAACGATGTCGCTCGGATTAGATGATCGAGTGACAGGGATGCTTTTAAGTGTGTTTGGAATTACAGCTGTAATCGTATTTGGATCTCCGTTAAATAATATGTTTAACCGAGTCGCTGTAAACAGATTAATAAAAATCGGTCTCGTCATTATTTCGCTTGCGATGATTCTCATTCACTTTGGACAAGGTATGAGCATGTTGTACGCAGCACTCGGTATATACGGAATAGGATATGCGCTCGTATTCCCATCGATGAATAAATTAATCGGCCAATTTACGACGATGAGTGAACGTGGGAAAGCGAACGGTATATTTTATGCGTTCTTCTCAGTTGGATCAGTTGTTGGTTCTACACTTGCTGGGTACTTTACAGAACAGTTTACGATTCCGTTTTTCAGTATGGCGATCGTATTAATCGTGTTGTTAATTGTATTTGCAGTACTCGATAGAGGTATAAACTTTAAAGAGGTGTAACGCATGAAAAAGATTTTACTTATTGGTGTATACGGAGAAATCGGTAGAAATCTGTATGACACTTTAAAAGATACAAATGAACTGTATTCGTTTATGAGCAAAGAAGATACGGAAACGTTAGATAAAATTCACCCGGTCTATTTAAATCCATATAAACTAGAACATATGGTTGAAGCGATTAGAGGGATGGATTTAATTATATTTTTTGAAGATCCAATAATGCGGTTCAGTAAAATCACACAAGGACGTTTCGATACATTCTTTGAACTCATTGCAGATAACGTCGGCCGTGCAGCCGAATATAATGGTGTGAAAGACATTATCTATATATCAGAAGAAATATTACATGAAGACGTGAAGCGTACGTTGACATCGTATGACGTTAACGTGATAACGACTGATACGAGAGTGAAGCGCCTCGGTAAAAGTTTAAAATATAATAACTCTCATAACAAAACGATGCGCAGTGCACAGCGCGCTGAAATACCGAGAGGTTGGACGCTTGAAGGAGTTATGAAATATTACTTTAAATGGCTCGACGAAATTATTTTCGGTATGTTTAAAATTGAGTCTGTTGGCGATGAAATCCACATGACGATAGAAACATCTCGAACACCATTACTCACATTAAGGCGTAGAAAAAACACACCTGAAAGGCAAATCGTTTTTGACGTCGTCGGAGGACGTTTAGCTAAAAGAAGTGACAGTTGGTTAGAATTTAGAGAGTTAAAACACGAAAAATCATTCATTATGGCATTACATGATTTTGATCCTGCATTACCATGGCCAATATATGCAATCACTCAAGCACCGCTTCACGGTTTAGTGAGCCGTATATATCAAATGGAAATGATTATCAACGATACGATTATTGAAGAAAATATTAAAAATAATCCAGAATAATAGAAGTGGATTCCCACTTCTATTTTTTATTTTAAAAATATCTGTATTAATTTGAGTAATACAGTTGTAATTTTTTAAAACTAACTGTATCATATTAATTGAGACAGTTAGATGGAGGTGCAATATGTTCGATTTAAGATTTTCAAAAGATACCCCAATATATGAACAGTTGATTGATCATATAAAAGAAATGATTATTAAACAAGTATTATTACCAGATGAAAAGATGCCATCAGTAAGGGCGCTTGCAGGTCAACTGACAATCAGTCCGAATACGATTCAAAAAGCTTATGGTGAACTTGAGCAACAAGGATACATTTACTCGATTCCAGGAAAAGGAAGTTACGTACAAGAAATGGCCGATGACACTCAAAATAACCAATACATTAAAGAACTGTATGGAAGTTTCAATCGTGTGGTACTCGAGCTATTACATATGAATGAAACTAAAGAAGATATCAAACGTGCTGTCGACCGTTGCGAAGTATAAATATAGGAGGTTAAGTAAATGAACATAAATACACACAAGCTCAGCAAAAGTTTTATCGATGAACTTGCAGTAAATAAAGTTGACTTAAACGTCAAAAGTGGAACGATTCACGGGCTTATCGGTTCTAACGGAGCAGGTAAAACGACGCTTTTAAAAATATTAGCAGGTATTTATAAAGCAGATGAAGGTGAAGCACTATTCGATGACGCACCTGTTTTTGAAAACATAGACGTGAAAAACCGTGTAATTTTTATAGGAGATATGCCGTTTTTCTTTAGTGGGTTTTCGTTAATGCAAATGGCAAATCATTATAAGACGATTTATAGTAACTGGAGCGACGAGCGTTTTGAAAAGCTGTATAGTTACTTTAAGTTAAATCCGAAAAAACCATTAAATGAAATGTCTAAAGGGATGAGACGTCAAGCGTCATTTATACTCGCGTTTTCATCTAAACCAGACGTACTATTACTCGACGAACCATTTGACGGGTTAGACCCTATCGTTCGAAGACAAATTAAAAACATCATTTTACAGGACGTTGAAAGTTACGGCTTAACAGTATTCTTATCGAGCCATAACTTACTCGAAATGGAAAATATATGTGATGCGATATCTATTATGCACGACGGAAAAGTACTGTACACAAACAGTATTCACGATATGAAAGATACGCATTGTAAACTACAAATCGCGTTTAAAGAGTTACCAGACGAATCGTTCTACAAAAAGTTAAACGTCGTCCAACACTCGATTCAAGGACGTGTAATTACAGCAATTATTAAAGGCGACATTAAAAATGTCGAAGTAAATATTTCAAAATACGAACCACTCATGTACGATATTTTACCAATTACGTTAGATGAGATGTTCGCTTATGAAATGGGGGAGACAGGATATGCAATCGAAAACATCGTTGTTGAATAAAGTACTCGTTAAAAACTTTACGAGTTCAGTGATGTGGTTAACGGTCGGATATTTCTTATTATCATTACTATCATTACCGTTACCAATATATATATCATCACTGAATATGGGTGCTGAAGATTATGGAATGGCTTTTGGGAATGATAATGTATTATTCATTTATGGGCATATTCATTTAGTTATTTCTATTATTTTCAGTGCGACGTTAGCGATCGTAATTTATAACTATAAAAACAAAGCGGACACGAATGATTTTATCCACAGTCTTCCAATTAAGCGACTCGCGATTTTTAATAGTGGATTTTTTGTTGGTGTCGTCTCGATTTTAGTGCCGACACTACTTACAGCATTCGTCATCATGATTGAAAAATCATTTATCAGTATATCAATTTCAATGAAGCATATCGCTGTTTGGCTATTATTTATACTAATAGCTCAAGTAATGGTATTTATTATCAGTGTGTTTGCTGGAATGTTCGTAAACTCAATTACACTGCATATCGAAATGATACTCATCATGATGTTTGTACCTTATGTATTATGGTTTGCGATTGTATTTAATGCAGCGACATTCTTTGACGGTATTATGCTATACACGGCTGGTGGATTTAGAACGCTACTTGAACCGATGGAAAACACAAGTATAGTCATATACTTATTTAAAGCATTTGGCGAAGGCGGATTTGGTGGAAGTTCGTTCATCGTTTGGTTAATCGTAATTATCGGATTACTCGTCGGTAGTGCTTATCTATATAAAATTAGACGTAACGAGCGCGTCAACCAACCGTTTAACTATCAATTTATGTACTACGTACTCGTCGTATTACTATCGATTCTCGGAATGTTACTATTAAGTGGTGTATTATCATTACTTTTACCAGATTACAGAACGTTATCGATCTTAATCATTACGTTTAGTGCAGTCGTCACATACGTATTTGTACTTATGTTTACTCAAGACACAGTGCGCATCAAATTCAGATTAAAAGAAGCGATAATTACACTAATCAGTGTCGCATTATTCTTAGTTGGATTCTTTGTTTACTGGGATCGTTATACGAGTTATATACCGAATGAATCAGACATTAAAGGTGTAAACTATAACGATGGAAATGGCATTCACAATGTCAACGTTGAAGACTCAGACAAATTTAACGAAAACTATACGTTCGACATCGAAGCAGATAAAATTAAAGAAGTGCGTGATCTGCATAGTGAAATTGTACGCACGGATTCAGGTAGAAATAATGAAGAAATCGCACCAACTGTTACAATTTCGTACTTACTAAAAAATGGTAAAGTAGTGTCACGACAATTCGGAGAAATTAGTGCATCAAGCGACGTCGGAAAGCGTATTATCAATTCAGATATACCATCCTTTAGTAAAGACAAAGACTTTTTATATCAAGTAAAAAGTGAGAAGTTTGAATCAATCTCTACAATGACAATTGGTAGTATGATGTTTGATCCAGAAGAGATATCATTAAAAGATTTCAATGTATTAGCTAAAGGTTATCAAAATGAGATGAACAACATCGACACAGAATCTAACATATATACTGAAACAGGAACTATTAATATAGAAGTGAACACGAATTACAATGTATTTAGTGCGTATTCCGGTCTGACATCACTATACAACAAAGCACTTCAGTCATTTATGAAAGAACACGATTATGAGTTTAATGGTTACAGTGGAAATATGTTATATAAAGTCGATTTAAATAAAGTCGATGATGTGAAGCAACTATTTAATGATATTAAAACGAAGCCGTACAGTGAAGTATCTAAAAAGTACGATTTTGTCGAAGTAGCTGAAGCAGACAAAGAAGAAGAATTTAATAAACTAAACGAACTGAACTTTGATATGTCAGGGGATACACTCTACATTATCGGAGATCATTACAACGATGGAGATGCACCAATGTATGTTGAATTATCAGTAGTTGTAAAGTAAAAATTTAAGACTGTAGACAATGTCTACAGTCTTTTTTAGTTTTTCATCCGTAAAATTTCGGGATGGGATAGGTTGTTTCGTGTGTTAATTTTACGCAAATTGCATTTGCGTAAACGAGCTGTTGATTAGTTTGACGATTAGCGAGTTTGTGTTAACGAATCATCACCTCTTTTTACGTAAAAGCATTTTGTATTAAAAGATGAAAAACAATTTAACACAAAAACGATTTACGTAAAAATGAATTAATTTCGTTGACGCAAATTGAAGCACACGATCGTTTTAACAAAAACATTCGCCAAAAACATAGATATAGAGCAGAAAGGTTCTCCTTTTTAATGTATTAAGTTATACTTTAACGATATAAATTTTGTATACTTATAGAAGGAGATGAGGCGATGAAGACAAAGTATTTAAATAAAAAAGACTGGCGCCGAATTAGACATTCCGACTATAAAGAAGTATTAACAACATATGAAGGTAAAAAGGTTCTCATCGGATGCTATTATATTCATTCAGTGTATCATCCACTGACTGTGACGATTGTTGGTGAAAAGATTAAAGTTGCGGATGATAATTTTAAATGGATTACGATGATGGGTGAAGGCGATCACTATAGTCTTACAGTAATGTTCGATGAGAATGATGAAGCGGTTCAATATTATTTTGATATAAATAAGTCAAACACGTTAGAACTCGGTCGAGCAAGAAGAGAAGATCTATATTTAGATGTTCTAGCTCTACCAGATGGCCGAAGCGAACTCGTCGATGAAGATGATATCATTCGTGCATTAAAATACGGCCAAGTCACACCAGAAGAGAGAGATTTTGCCTATAAAGTTGCATCATACGTCGAACGTTTAATAGAGTATCAGTTCGATGAGGTCGTTAAAAGAGGGCAGTTTATGTATGAAATGATGGAGAGAGAAAATGAGATTTGATGATTACGAACTGCTCGTTACACTCGATAAAGAAAAGACGTTACGCCAAGCAGCTGAAGCGTTATATATATCGCAACCTGCTGTGAGTCAGCGTTTAAAGACAATTGAGAACTACTGGGGAGTGCAGATTTTTATCCGCACAAAAAAGGAACTCATTAAGACGAGTGCTGGTGAGAAGATTATCGAGCATGCGAAACAAATTGTTGAAACAGAGCTTTTACTAAAAGAAAATATTCATATTAATAAACACAAAGTTGAAGGTAAATTAAAAATCGGAGTGGCGTCGTTACTTGGGTATATGATTATGCCGACGTTACTCGAGAAGTTTTTAAAACGATATCCGAACGTAGATATACAGCTTGAGATTGGATCGTCTTCAAAAATTATTGATAACGTCGATCGATATCATTTAGCGATTATACGTGGCAATAAAATATTAAATTTGGAAAATCGTTTGTTATTTACGGATGAGCATTATTTAGTTGCGCCAAAAAATAAGTCGCTTGAAAACGAACCACTCATTGAATTTCAAGCAGACCCTTGGTATATTAACCAGCTCAAACAATTTTTTGAAAAGAGTTTTAATAAACCGTATAAACCTCAACTCTATGTTGATCAAGTGACGACGTGTCGAGAATTATTACTTAAAGGGGTCGGGATGACAGTACTGCCAACGATTATTACGAAGACGATGGATCTATCGAAATTCCATACTGAAAAAGTAGAAATTGACCACGTACCATTGACGCGTTCGACGTATGTCGCGTACGATCATCAAATGGCAGAACTCCCGCAAGTAGAGAAATTTTTAAAATTATTAGATGAAGAATATAAGTAGGAATTCGTATGTTTAAAAAGTTATTTTCAATTGAGAACTATAAATTATTTTTAGTAAATATGATTTTATTCGGAATGGCAATCGCAATTACGGCGCCATTCCTTGTACTTTTTATGACAGGAGAGCACGGTTTAACAATTACGCAGCACGGTATATTTATGGCTGCTGGAGCGATTGGGTCGTTTATCGTTAATACAATTGTTGGGCGATTTAGTGATAAGCTATCATTTGATAGAAAGTATTTATTACTCGTTGCTATCGTTATGGAGATTATTACGTTTAGTCTATTTTTAATCGTCAAAGATACGATAATTTTAGTTGTTGGATACGTAATATTCTTCTCACTCGGTGCACCTGGGATTCCGCAGTTATATGCATCAGCACGTGAATCTGTAAATAAAGATAACGGAAATGACGCAAGGTTAAAAATATTTGCAAATACTGTTTTACGTTCGATGTTTAGTTTCGGATTTTTATTTGGTCCATTAATCGGGTCGATTTTAATTGCGAGATACGATTTTACTGGGCTGTTTGTTGGAACGATGATTTTATTTGGTGTTGTCTTTATTACGACACTTTTTATTAAACCAGTAAAAACAGAGCGAGAACTGTGTATTCAAGAAATCGATGAGAAAAGAGCGCCGTCATTATTTAGCGCGCCCGTTCTAATCGTGCCGTTTATTGCGTTTATAATGTTACACGTCGGTCAGTGGGGGTATTTACTAAATATGCCTCTATACGTGACGGAAGTACTCGGTGAAGATAGAGGAAAAGTCGGAGTACTTGCATCGCTTTGTGCAGGATTAGAAGTACCGTTTATGATTGGGATTGGTTGGATCGCGTCTCGTTTTGAAACGAAACATTTACTCATGTTTGCTGGCGTCGTCGGAGGGTTATTCTTCCTATCGATCGGTCTATTCCAGAGTTTTACGGTAATACTCATTGGACAAGTTGTACTCGCATTTTTCTTAGCGATTTTACTTGGATTAGGAATTAGTTATTTCCAAGATTTACTCCCTGATTTCCCAGGATATGCATCGACATTATTTGCGAATGCAATGGTCGTTGGCCAGCTACTCGGAAACTTAATTGGAGGATTTGTGTCAGATATGTTTAGTGTTAACGCTGCATTTTTAGTAAGTAGTGGTTTAATGTTTACATCTGTCGTATTGTTTATGTTCACGAAAACACAGTTTAGAGAAGGTGAGATTTAAGTGGAAGCTTTACTTTGGCTTTTAGTTGTTTTATCGTTTGTCATTGGATATGTTGGACTCGTATATCCAGTCATTCCGTCTATATTTATGTATTGGCTCGGTGCTGCGATTTACGCGTTCTTCATCGGTGATAATTTAGGAATTATGTTCTGGTTAATACTCGGAGTATTTACAGCACTTACGTTTGTCTCTGACATGGCGATCACAAAATATTACGTCGGCAAACTCGGAGGTACTAAACAAGGGGAATGGGCGGCGCTTATCGGTGTCGTATTAGGGATGTTTATATACCCACCTCTCGGTGTTATTTTTGTGCCCCTATTTTTAGTATTCTTTACAGAATTTGTCATTTATAAAGATGCATCGAAAGCATTAAAGGCAGCACTTGGCAGTTTAGCTGCATTTGTAACGACGATTGTTTTTAAAGCAGTCGTTTACACATTAATTATTTTATGGTTCGTATTAGACGTATTTGTATTTTAAAAAAACGTCCCAAAATTGGGACGTTTTATCAATTGTCTTGTTGTTTTAACGCTCTAAATATTAATACTGAAAACACAGCAATTACAATTAAATACACTGCGCCTAATATAGAATCGACTAACGGTTCGTTACCGACAAAAAAGCGAAGTGAAAATATAATAATAGAATGTGCGATAAGTAGTATGATCAATGAACGAGTAACGTTTTTATTTTTAAAAAACACGACGAGCATTAAAATGATGAAAACAACAGTAACTCCGAGTTTAATCCATTCAAACATTCGTTCCACCTCTTAAGTTTAGTATCGCTTAAAATGATAGAATCTACAAGAGAATTTTCAACGTATATGTGAAGTGCTATACTATTATTATATGTGTAGGTGATGATATGAAACGTGTTTTAATATTGTTAATATGCACGGTGTTTCTCAGTGCGTGTAGTGGACAATCTCAAAAAGAAAAAGACATTCAAGCACTCGAAGAGAGCATTACAAACTTAGAACGCCAAATTAACGAATTAAAAAGAGATAACGATGATTTAAAACAGAAGTTAAAAACGAAACAAGATGAACTCAGTCAAATCGAACAAGAAGATAATGAAAAAGATAAAGAAGATGAAGAAGAGGAGTAAAGAGTATGTACGAAAGTGATTTTGTCTTAATGGAAAACGAAACGATGTCTTTAGAAGCATTACGTCAAGAACTCAGCAACATCATTCAAAATAAGTGCGTATATAACGCTGAACAAACGAAGCGTAGCGTCTCACAACAACCTAAACCTGAAGATCGTTACGACACGTTCTACATCCGTTTTGATGTTGAAGGTTCTAATGATTTTGTTAGCGTCGTAGCTGATGTAAGTAAAGAGAAGCATTTAGTCGATTATGATCTAAATGAAAAAGGACTTACTGTAAAGTTAATTAACTATAATAAACGTGACCGACAATGACACATATCAAAACAAAGCGTTTATTATTAAGAGATTATACGTCGTCTGATATCGAACGTATTAGAAACATGATGCGTGATAGAGATGTCGTGCAGTACATTCCAAGTCCGTTATCTGACGTTGAAATAGAAACGCTTGTGAGAGATATGTCAGGAAGCATTCGCGACAGAGGATTTGGAGTGTTTGCGGTAGAAAGAAAAAGTAATAATGAAATGATAGGAATCGCGGGCATTCGTATTAAACAGTACGACGAACATCTAAATTTAGATGAAATCGAACATTTATTTCCGTGTGTTGAGTTATATTTATTACTTGACAAACGATACTGGAATCAAGGGCTCGCAACTGAAGCGGCTGAAGCGGTGATGAAGTTTGTACGTAAAAAAACAGACATTCAAGAAGTATATGCATTCACTTCCAAGCTCAATCTTCCGTGGTTAAATGTAATCGACAAAATCGGTATGGATCCTATATTTGAATATACGAACCCGTATTATGTAGAAGGGCATCGTAAAGCGGATAGTTTAATTTTTAAAATACACACATAAAAACGGACATCTTGAAATTAATCATGATGTCCGTTTTCTATATCTTCCCGACTACGTCCAGCAACTGGACGGAATTGTTTTAATTCGTCGAGTACGTTTTCGATTGAATCGAGTTTAATAATTAAATCTAAAAATCTGCGCTCTAAAAAGTCGTTTTCAATAAATGATTCAAATAAATCAAAAAGTGAATCATAATAACCATCTGTATTGACGAGTGCAATTGGCTTTTGAGCGTGTCCAATTTGTCCACCGACAAATACTTGGAAAAACTCTTCCATCGTGCCTGCGCCACCAGGTAAAATGATGATCGCATCCGCTTCGTCGATTAACATATCTTTACGTATGCTCATCGTGTCGACGATTTTCATGTTTTTAACGCGAGGGTGTGCCATTTCTTTATCGACTAATACTGTCGGGATAATGCCAGTCACGTCGCCTCCAGCGTCTAACGCACCGTTCGCAACAGCCCCCATTAAACCGAGGCCGCCTCCACCATAAATGAGTTCGACATTTTCGTTTGCGAGCGTTTCGCCGAGCGTGTATGCATCTTCTCTAAATTTATCGCTATTACCTAAACGTGCACCACAAAAAACAGAAACCTTACTAATTTCCATTAGTCGTTGTGTTTGTCTTTCCATTCGATAAATTGTTTTAGAGAATCAGATTTTTGATATTTCTCACCGTATCCTGTTTTTCTTCCGTGATTTTCGATGTGGCGCTCATTTTGACGGCGATGTTTACCAAATAGTGAGTCGTCTCTCTTTTCGGCTCTTTCAACTTTACGTTCTTTAGCTTCTTCACGAAGGTGTGCACTTCTTGGGTCGAGTAAATCTTTATGTTTTAAATGTAATGCACCTGGAGAATAATCATCTTCATACTCCGTTTGTTCAACGAATTGTTCATTGAGTTCTTTTACGTTTGTTGTGTCTGGTCTTTCAGTAGTCAATTTCTGATGTCCTTTCGATACGTTCATACGTGATTCTTTTTCATCGTGATTTAGAGTCTCTGTTGAAACGAGACTTTCCATACGTTTTTTACGATGTTTTTCTTTGTCAGCTTCAAACTGTGCCTCTAGTTTGTTAAGTTTACTTAACGATTTGTCGTGTGCTTTCATCTGTTTATTATACTCGCGCTTATCTTTTGAAGCGTGGTATTTTTCTGAAACGAAGTCACGCGTTTCGTTAAATCCTTTAACACCCGCTTCAGTGACAGTTTGTGTTTTATCTTTAGCTTTACTATATAAAATATTACTGTTTTTTGCGAGTTTTTGCACGTCTGGATGGTCTTTAATTTCATTTCTGTTTTTGAGTAATGGTACGAGTAAAACAGGTAAAATTGTCGCAGCCATTCTTAGCTTCTCTTTCATAAAAATAACCTCCGGTTAACGAATTACTTATTATTATAACGTACCCGTTAATCATTTACACGAAACGACTGTGTTTATAAAAATAAATAATCGGCAATATGTAAGTAAACGAGGAGGCGTTAATTATGGCGTTAGATAAAGCTACACGCGTACAACATTTATTTATAGATTATCCAAATATCGGAGAGGTCATCCGTCCTTTATCACTTAAATTTGCTGTCGACGATACGGTAACAGTCGAAGATGTCGCGGTTAAAAATAATTTAGATGTAGAAGCTGTCGTGAACGATTTAAAAGACTTTGTAGAAGACGAGCATGTCACAAATTACGTCAATCATACGAAGCAAGATCTTACAAAAACAGTACACGACCTTTATATCGAAGATTTAAAAGATGAATTGCCCGTTTTACATGAATATGTTAAAAAAGTGTCGAAGAAAAAATTAAAAGACGAAAACGTGCATCACGCATACGATAAAGTCAAACAAGTTTTAAATGATTATAGTGAACTTCTCGAAGATACGGTACACCCGCTTGTCGTTTCAGATAAACATGCGGAAGTGTATAACGTAGAAGTTGAAAGTAAAGAAAAGGAAATCGTTAAAGGATTTGAGAAATTACGAGATGTCTCGAATGATTATAATAGTGAGCCACTCGATGCTGATGTAGAATTTGTCTATGATAGATTAGAACGTTTAGAGCAGGTCGCTGTAGAAATGATTGCACTTGAACAATTAATTCGCCGAAAATAATAATGACGCCACTTTTAAAAGTGGCGTCATTTTATCTTTTAAACGTTACCGTAAATGTCGTATATTCTCCTTCAACACTGTCTACAGTTATAGACGCATTATGAAGTTCGACGAGGTGTTTCACAATCGATAATCCTAGGCCAGTACCACCATCTGCTGTACTACGTGCAGAATCGACGCGGTAGAATCGTTCGAACAGTCGACTGAGGCTTTCTTCTGGAATTCCAGCCCCTGTGTCATGAACACTTAACTCTATAGAATCGTTCGTCTCTTCTATTTTTACTTCAACGGTGTCGCCTTCATGCGTGTAATTTGCAGCGTTTGAAAGTAAGTTTACGAGTATTTGCGCGACGCGTTCTTTATCCGCATAAAGCATGTGCTCCTCATTTTCTGGTAAATGGAGTTGTAAGTTTCTATCTTTAAATAAACGTTTCATTGGACGTGCTGTCGTATGAACGAGTTCAGTTAAATCAAAATTCGTTTCGTTCAGTCGAATTTGGTGTTTTTCTATTTTCGATAAATTTAAAATATCGATGATCAGCTTATTTAACCGAACACTTTCGTTATATATAATTTCTAAAAACTCTCTCTCAACTTCTCGAGGTAAATCACCGGATTCTAATAACGTTTCAGAGAACCCTTGAATAGATGTGATCGGCGTTTTTAACTCATGAGACACGTTTGCCACGAAATCTCTTCGTATATTTTCAAGGCGCTTAATATCCGTAATATCGTGAAGCGCAACGATTACACCACGCTTTTCCCAACGTTCACCGTAATACGGTGCAGCATAAAAGTTTAAAATCATTTCTTCAGGATTGTATAAATGTACTTCACTCGTTTTTACTTCATCGTATTTATAAACGTGACGAATGTCTCTTAGTACATTTAATTTAACAAGACTTTCCTGATAGTCATTATTGAGAATTTTATCTCGCGTTTGGTTGATCATTTTTAACGCTGCGTCGTTAATCACGTCAATTTCACCTTCTGGGTTAATCAAAATAACACCCGTGTTTAAATTCGATAAAATACTCTCAAGCTGTTTAGACTGGTCTTTAATCTCTGTGACGTGGGCATTTAGACTAATTGCTAGAGAATTGACGGACTCACTAAGCGTGTACAGTTCTCCAGGAAAAGTGTCGTTAATACGTGCGCTATAATCATTTTTCTTCAGACGCTCTGTCACTTCTATAATTTTTTGAATTGGATTCGTAATTTTATATGCGAGTAGTGCTGCTGAAATGATCGTTGCGACTAAAATGAGTGTAAATACGATGACGATTGACACCCATTTTTGTTGTGCAGCTGCTTCGATTGTCTCAAGTGGTGTAGAGCTACGGACATACCCAATGACTTCACCATCTTCAGTTATCGGTACAGCGACGTACATCATCTGTATTTCTTCAGTATCACTTTGTCGAATGTAAGATTCACTCGTCGTTTTCTTTCGTTTCGCTTCTTTAATCTCTGGGCGATCGATGTGGTTACTCATCGTCCAAATGTTTGAATCCGTGTCGAAAATGACTCTCCCGTCCTTGTCGATAATCGTAAAGCGTAAGTTTTCAGGCAACTTAAGATTTGAAAACATTTCCTTCGTATTACGAATGGTTAGCAAATCTTTTGTAATCATACTTTCGAGCAGTTCACTTTCTTCAGTAAGTTGCTTACTCGTCATCGCGTTATATGTCGTACGGTTCACGTTATCTACAAAGAAAAACATCATACATAATCCGACAATTAACACGATGAAAAACGAAAGTGTGATGCGCACCCATAGTTTATTCATCGATATATTCCATCTTATAACCGAATCCACGAACGGTATGAATGTATTTCGGCGACTTCGGATTGTCTTCAATTTTTTCTCTTAGTTTACCGATATGGACATCGACAATTCGTGTATCACCGTCAAAATCAAACTGCCAAATTCCGTTTAACAGTTGGTCGCGAGATAGCACACGTCCATTATTTTTACTTAAGTAAACGAGAAGCTCGTATTCTTTTTTAGTGAGGTCGATTTTTTTATCGTTTTTATAAATAGCATAGTTGTCATAATCGATTGTTAGTTCACCGATTATTACAGTGTTGTCTTCTGTAGTCTCTTGATTTGCTTCGAAGTCAATGCGTCTTAATATAGCGCGAACTCTCGCTACGACTTCTCGCGGGCTAAACGGTTTTGTCATATAGTCATCCGCCCCCATTTCAAGACCGAGTATTTTATCGAACTCATCATCTTTTGCAGTGAGCATTAAAACAGGCACATGAATTTTATCGAGTCGTAAAGTTTTCACGACGTCCATACCATCCATTTTTGGAAGCATTAAATCTAAAACCATTACGTCCGGTGATTCCTTTTTCACTTGTTCAATTGCTTCTAAACCGTCGTTTGCTGTAACAACTTCAAAGCCATTTTGTTCTAAGTTAAATTTAAGTAACGTTACAATTGATGTTTCATCATCAACAACGAGAATTTTATGCATAGTAACCTCCTGCATATCGAATTTGTTATATGTTAATCATTTTATCATGTTTACAATTATTCACTTATATTTTACACAATCTTTACAATGTAGAATACTCATGGAATAGTGTAGAATATAGTATTGTAATTGAGATTATACTTTTTAAGGTGAAACTATGGATATCGAACGTTATAGTCGACAAATTTTATATAAAAACATCGGTGAAGAGGGCCAGCGAAAGTTGTTAGATAGTACCGTACTCATCGTCGGAGTCGGTGCACTCGGATCAGTTTCAAGTGAGATGCTTGCGCGTTTAGGTATTGGGAAACTCATTTTAGTTGACCGAGACTACGTTGAGCTATCGAATTTACAGCGTCAGACGTTATATACTGAACGTGACGCAGAAAACCAAGAACCAAAAGCAATCGCGGCACTCGAACATTTAAAAGAAATTCGTAGTGATCTCGATATTGAAGTCCATGTGAATCACGTAGATGCGCTATTTTTAGAATCACTCGTAAAAACTCATGACGTTGATTTAATTTTAGACGGGACAGATAACTTTGAAACGAGACTCGTAATTAATGACGTCGCGTATAAAGTGGGGATTCCGTGGGTCCACGCAGCTGTCGTCGAAGCGTCATACGTAGTGGCATCATTTACAAAGGACTCGCCGTGTTATAGATGTGTGATGCCAGTACTTCCGTCAAATACATTAACGTGTGACACAGCAGGTGTGATATCTCCAGCCATTCATACGGCCGTGTCAATACAAGTTACGACGGCAATAAAAATACTCATCGGTGAAACGTTTGACAGACACTATATGACGTTTGGAGACTTATGGTCAGGCGAGCATGGTCGCATCGTGTTTGATAACATTAAAAATAAAGAGTGCGATACGTGTGAGTTAGAACTTTATCCTTCATATAATGAATCACATCAAGCGCTAAGTTTATGCGGAAGAGATACTGTTCAAATATATGATGACACAGTCACTTATGAACTTTCGTTAAACATTGCGAAGCGACTCGGTGATTTTAAAGAGACACCGTACTTCATCGAATTTTATTATGATGATTATCGAATTATCGTATTTAAAAACGGCCGAATGTTAATACACGGTCTAAAACGAATTGAAAAAGCACGCACGATCGTCGCACAACTATTTGGATAGGAGAGATACTATGAGTATTGTTGAAAGAATCGATAGAGATATTAACGTCGGTGTAATTACAGTGAGTGATACGCGTACAAAAGAAACAGACAAAGGCGGAAAACTTGTCATCGAAAAGTTAAATGACATTAACGCAGTTTTCGAAGATGATAATCACTTAATCGTGACAGACGATAAAGAAAAAATCCGTGAAGCGGTTGTTGGATTACTCGAAAAAAATCTAGACGTCGTCATCACGACAGGCGGTACAGGAATCGCTAAGCGAGACGTCACAATAGAAGCGGTGAGCGAACTATTCGACAAAGAAGTCGAAGGGTTCGGGGAACTATTTAGAATGTTGTCTTACACAGAAGACATCGGATCGCGAAGTCTATTATCACGCGCTGCAATGGGCACGCACGACAACCAACTCATCGTCAGCCTCCCAGGATCAACAGGCGCAGTCAAACTCGGCATGGACAAACTTATCGTCCCAGAGTTAAACCATTTAGTATTTGAGTTAAACAAAGAGAACTAGTCGGGGCACGAACTATTGTAGTAAGTTGTAAAGACGTGCGGTCGGAGTAGGTTTTTGTTCTTTTGGAAAGAGAAGTAAGAGTGCTTTGCTGTGTGTGGCGCGCTTATTTACAAAAATTGCCTGAAGTTGTTAGATAAATTGAGATAATTAACAAAAACACGGCGTCCGACCAAGTTTTTGTTAAATATATCCGGATATCTCACAAAATCGCAATATTTTTGTTAAATAAAATCGGGAGAAAGAGCGTTTTTCATCTTTTAGGGATAAAAAACACTATCGTTCCTCGGTTATTTACAAAAATTCTATGAATTTGTTAGATATATCAAGATAATTAACAAAAACTGAGGATCCGGTGCCGTTTTTGTTAGATAAAAAAATATATTTAACAAAAATCGTGTCTGCGGACCGAAATATGTTAAATATATCCGGATATCTCACAAAAACGCAATATTTTTGTTAAATAAAATCGGCAAAAGAATAAAAACACCAATTCAAAAGCACCCCGGTCAACCCACATCCATCACCTAAATAGAATAATCTCCGGATTTCCCGCCTGATTTACTTAATAGTTTAGTTTCTCTGATGATCATACCTTTATCGAGCGCTTTACACATGTCGTACACTGTGAGTGCTGTAGCGCTTGCGGCCGTTAATGCTTCCATTTCGACACCTGTTTGGCCTTTAACTTTTACTGTCGCTTTGATGTGTAGCTTGTATCCGTCATCCGTATCCCAGTTAAATGAGATGTCGATTCCTGAAAGTTGAAGTGGATGGCACATCGGGATGATTTGATGCGTGTTTTTCGCTGCCATAATTCCTGCGATTTGAGCTACTGCTAAGACGTCACCTTTTTTCATCTTTTCGTTTACGATGCCTTCATATATTTCTTGACTGACTTCAATTACGCTTTCTGCAGTTGCAACGCGTGACGTGACATTTTTTTCTGAGACGTCGACCATTTTCGCGCGTCCTTCTTCGTTAAAGTGAGTAAACTTAGACATTAAAATCCCTCTTTTTAGTATAATAGTTCATAAGTATTACGTTAATTATATCAAAAGGAGAGATTTTAGTGACTTTAAATAGACAACCAATCCCAGTTTTTGATGCCGTAACTAAAGTAGTAGAAAATGTAACACATATAGATACTGAAACAGTGAAACTCGAAGATAGTTATAATCGTTATCTTTCAGAGGATTTAACAGCAACTCATGACGTGCCGTTATTTACGCGTTCAGCGATGGATGGGTTTGCGATCCGTAGTGCTGATTCAGGTAAAGGTGCAGCGTTTACTGTTGTAGATGAAGTACCCGCTGGCAGTACGAGTGACTACGAATTAAAAGAAAATGAAGCATTTCGTATTATGACAGGTGCAGAGTTACCGAAATCTGCAGACACGGTCGTGATGTTTGAGCAGGCAAATATTGACGGTGATACGTTCACGATACGTAAAACATTTGATGCATTCGATAACGTTGCGATGCAAGGGGAAGAGTGTAAAAAAGGCGACATTATCGTCCATAAAGGAAGTCAAATTAACCCAGGCACAGTCGCAACGCTTGCGACATTTGGATACGTTGAAGTGAATGTCTACCGCGTTCCAGTTGTTGGTGTTTTATCGACAGGAAGTGAATTACTTGAAGTATCTGACGAATTAGAGCGCGGTAAAATTAGAAACTCAAACACACCGATGATTATGGCACAGTTAGAGAGAATTGGCGTGCACGCTAAGCGATATGATCTCGAAGAAGATAATCTAGACACACTTCTAGAAAAAATCGAAAAAATGTTTAACGAAGTCGACGCAGTTATCACAACAGGTGGTGTGTCTGTTGGAGATTACGACTTACTTCCGAAAGTATATGAAAAACTTGGCGCGGAAGTTCTGTTTAACAAAGTGGCAATGCGACCAGGTAGTGTTACGACAGTCGCAAGGGCAAAAGGCAAGTTTTTATTCGGTTTAAGCGGGAATCCATCTGCGTGCTATTCAGGATTTGAGTTATTCGCTCGTCCTGCGATATTACTTATGCAAGGTTCTGCACGAGCATTCGCGCCATTCGTGAACGCGACGCTTGGAGAAGACTTTAAAAAGCCAAATCCGTTTACGCGATTTGTCCGTGCTGAGATTGACTTTGTCAACGGTAAAGTCATCTCAAAACCGTCTGGATTTAATAAATCAAACGCCGTAACGTCTATTGCGAGAAGCAACGGTGTTATCGTATTACCAGGTGGTACACGTGGCTTTGAAGCGGGAGATGAAGTACAAGTAATGCTGACAGATGTGACGAGCGGTGTGTCACACTTTTCGATTCGACAATGAAAATCTTACAAGTCGTCGGATATAAAGATACCGGCAAAACAACGCTAATCGTTGAGTTTCTAAAAATATTGAAAGCTTCGAACTTAAAAGCAGCAGTAATAAAACATCATCACATTGATATCGATGATTCGACAGACACTGGAAAGTTCAGTCGACTGAGCGACTATACGATATTAAACACACCGAATTATACGATTTACCACGACAACAAAGTGCCGGGTTTAAAAGAGCAAATCGAAGCTTTAAACGGTAAAGTAGACGTCATTTTAATCGAAGGTTATAAAAACGAAGATTATGACAAGATTGTCCTCACGCATTCGTTCACGGGTGAAAAAGGCGACATAAGAGAATTAGAGCTGTCAAATGTGGTAAACTACTATAACGTAGCATCAGATCAAGATGCGATATTACAATGGTTTAAAGGTTGGAGTAAAAATAGATGAAGCAGTTCGAAATAGTAACTGAACCGATTGATATCGTAAAATATCAACAATATGTTCTAGACAAACATCAAGGTGGTCTTGTGACGTTCACGGGTCACGTGCGTGAGTGGACACAAGGGACACGTACAGTATATTTAGAGTACGAAGCATATATTCCGATGGCAGAAAAAATGCTCGCACAAATCGCAGATGAGATAAGCGAAAAGTGGCCTGGTGTCAAAACGAGCATCGCGCACCGAATCGGTAAACTCGATGCGACTGAGATCGCGGTCGTTATTTTAACGTCTTCACCTCACCGACATAACGCGTATCGTGCAAATATGTACGCAGTCGACCGATTAAAAGAAATCGTTCCGATATGGAAAAAAGAGATTTGGGAAGACGGAGAAGAGTGGATTGGTGACTCTAGACATTATCACTCGAGTGTGGAGGTGGATCGTGATGAAAATTAAAATATTTGCAAGTATAAAAGAAAAAATCGGTGACGATCATATTGAACTACCGATTCATGACGCAATAACAGTGAAAGAATTAAAAGAGCGTTTATATATCGATTATCCAGAATTAGACGGAGAAGTGTTTCAAGTTGCAGTGAACGAATCGTTTGAAAGAGACGAGTCAGTAATTGCACCTGATGACGTCGTAGCACTTATCCCGCCAGTGAGTGGTGGTTAAATGGTAATCGGAGCAGTATTAGCAGGTGGAAATTCGACGCGATTTGGTTCAGACAAATCATTATATGCGTTAAACGACAGGCCGATGTATATGCACGTCGTGAATCGTTTAAAGAAAAGTGGAGTCGTCGACGAAATCGTCGTCAATACAAACGTGCGATTAAAGGATGCGTTTCATCCGTATAAAACGGTGATAGATGACGAAAGTTTTATAGATCACGGACCACTCGGTGGAATTTACGCACTGATGAAAGAATATCCAGACGACTACGTCATCATCGTGTCGACAGACACACCGTACGTACCTAGTGCGTGGTTAAAAGTGTTAGTCGAAAAGGCGATTGAAACGAACAAAATCGTCGTTACTGAAGGCGAGCAACTACATCCGTTAATCGGTGTATATCACGGTGAAACGATCGTCGAAGATTTAAAAAGACAACTCGAATCAAAAAAACTGAGTATCCGACAATTTTTAGAGCACCAAGACTATATAACGTTAAACATTGAAGACTACGGTCTAAATGAATCGATGTTTGTAAACATTAATCGTAAAACGGATATTCTCTAGGAGGGATACGATGAAACAAGTAACTGATAAGTTCGGACGACCGTTACGAGATCTTCGTATTTCCGTAACGGATAAATGTCAGTTCAGATGTAGCTACTGCATGCCAAAAGAAATATTCGGCGATGACTATGCGTTTTTACCGCAAGAGCATTTACTTTCATTTGATGAAATTGAAAGACTCGCGCGTATATACGCAGATCTCGGTGTCAAAAAATTACGTATAACAGGTGGTGAACCGTTAATGCGTAAAGACTTACACGAGCTTATCGCACGATTAAATAAAATTCCAGGTATAGAAGATATCGGTATGACGACGAATGCGTTACTGTTAAAAAAACATGGCCAAAAGCTTTACGATGCGGGCCTTCGTCGTTTAAACATTTCACTCGATGCGATGGACGACGAACTATTTGGTCAAATTAATGACCGTGGCATCGGTACATCGAGAATATTAGAAAATATAGATTATGCGATTTCTCTCGGGTTTAAAATTAAAGTCAATATGGTCGTACAAAAAGGATTAAACGACCATGAGATTTTACCGATGGCACGTCATTTTAAAAACACGCCAATTACGTTACGTTTTATCGAGTTTATGGATGTCGGTAACGATAACGGATGGAACTTCGAAAAAGTCGTATCTAAAGAAGATATATTAGATATGTTGCGTGAAGAATTTACACTTGAGCCAGTAGACCCAGCGTACTACGGGGAAGTTGCGAAAGTGTATAAGCATACGGGCACAGATGCACATTTAGGGTTTATTACGAGTGTGTCTGAAAATTTCTGTTCAACATGTACACGCGCAAGACTATCTGCAGACGGCAAGTTTTATGGTTGTCTATTCGCAACTGAAGGATTTGATATAAAAACGCTCATGCGTGAAGGTATTTCAGATGAAACACTCGAAGACATCTTAATGGGTGAGTGGAATAAGCGTGACGACCAATATTCAGCAATTCGTCATAAAATTACAGAAGAAGAGCGCAAAGCGCGTCGTAAAATAGATATGAGCTATATTGGAGGATAGGAAGCGTGGGAGGATGAACTCTCACGTTTTTTTAATAGAGGTGTAAACATGAAGTTTGATTTGGATAGAAAGTACATCGTGATCTATACGCTCATTTCAACCGTAGTTGCAGTGAGTTATTTATTATTCGGTCACGAACTATCAAAACTACTTGAAAACTTAATCATAAACAAAACGACAGTAAAAACTGAATTTATAATGCTCATCGTGTACTTTATCTTGTTTTTCTTAGTGACATATATGTATAACTTCTACACGAGTAAAGTCGCAAGTCAAAACTTAACAGAAAAAGCAAAAGCTCTTGCACGCAGTATTCACGTCGATTCAAAGAGAGATAGCGAATCGATTTTAAACGCAATATTTGTCCATTTAGAAAAGTATCGTCCGTATCAAGAAAGTTTTATACCGACGGTCGTTTTAACTGTGACAAAGGTCGTTATAATTATCGTTGCACTCTTTTTTATAGAGCCAGTTGCAGCAATTATACTTCTTACAACGGCGCCTTTTATACCGTTATTTTATATATTAGTCGGCCTTAAAACTGAAGATGAAGCACTCGAGCAAGCGACAGAGTTCGACGAGATGGGCACGCTATTTTTAAATTTAGTACGCGGAAAAGACACGGTCACCTATACGAACGCTGAACGTGAGGCAAGTCGTGCGTTACAAAAGAGTAACGACAAGTTTTTATCGACGACGATGCATATATTAAAATATGCTTTCCAATCGACGTTAATGCTCGAGTTTATAACGATACTCGGTATTGGTCTAACGGCGCTCGAGGTCGGATTACGTATTATCATCTTTGAAAATATTACGTTTTACCAAAGTTTCATTGTACTGCTCATGGCACCGGAATTTTATTCATCATTAAAAGTGATGGGGACAGAATTCCATAACGGAAAAATCGCAGACGGTCACTTACAAAAAGTGAACGAGTCACTAGTAGCACCACGTAAAGAGTACCGTGAAAAAGGTGAGTCGTTACAGCTCCACGACGTTACGATTACGACAGACCGCGACTTACTTAAAAATACGTCTATTCAGTTTAATAAATCTGGTCTCATAGCGATTACCGGAAAATCTGGTGTCGGGAAAACGACGTTATTAAATACGATCGCCGGACTACACCCGCCGACAACTGGACAAGTAACGATTCAGAGCGACGACGTGTTATATATATCTGACGATATTTACTTATCTGACACGACGTTTAGACAGTATTTTAACGATCTCGAAGAAGATAAAATACTCAACGTCTTACAAGAACTTCAACTTTACGACAGTATTATGAATCTTGAAGCGGGGCTCGACACGTTAATTATCAACAATAATGTACCGTTAAGTGGCGGAGAAATTGTTCGACTGAAACTCGCACGTGTATTACTTTTACGTCCACATATCGTATTGATGGACGAACCGACAGAGTTTTTAGATGACGCAACTGAAGAGATCGTATTAGAGCATTTAAAAGATCTAAAAGAACATACGTTAATTATCGCGGTCGTTCATCGACGTGCATTATTAGATATCGCGGACACACATATCGTTATGCAAAATGAAACGCTAGAGGTGAGTGTATGAACTTTTTAAAAAATGAACAAATAAAAGTATACTTAAGCATCATCCTCGGCATTTTAAGTGGCCTTGTTGGTGTCTCGATATTCGGTTTAAGTGGCTATATGATTAGCTTGAGTTATTTTAATCCGCCACTTATTACAATAATTTTTATTATCGTAATTATTAAACTGTTCGGCTTATCAAAAGGTGCGTTTAAATATTTTGAACGTATATTTTCTCATGAAGCGACGTTTCAAATGATCAACCGTTTGCGTATTGATTTTTTAAATCAGACATTGGCAAATCATATTAAGACACGTGACGTCCGGTTAATCGAACGTTTAAATAAACATTTTGATGATATTGAAGGGTATTATATACGAATTGTTTACCCGATTGTTACAGCTGTTTCGACTGTGCTTATTGTCATTATTTTATCGGCGCTCGTTAGTACGAAACTTGTCATTATATTTAGTGTGTTTTCATTGTTCGTTTTACTCGTCGTACCACTAATTTTTAAGCGTGTATTTGAACGTATTTATGATGAAGAAAGTGACGTAGAGTCCACGCTCTATTTAAAAGTATATAGTCTCATATACGGGTATACGGATTTTTTCATCAACAAAGAAATCGATGAAAAGCAGCATGGCATCGAGACGTTAATTGAGCGATATAACGACAAGAAATTTATGCGCGCGAACATAACACATATCATGCGAATGACTGCACAGGTACTACAAATTATCGGATTGTCACTCATTATTTACGCGGTGGATGATGTACTACTGTTACCGATGATTCTCTTGATATTTATAAACGTTGTGGAATTGCTTGTCCCAGTTATGCAGCCGGTGAACGAGTTCAGTCGTGTGAAAGAGACAATCAAAAGAATCGAAGGTCATTCTGAGAACGAGCGTCCGTTTAACGAAGAGTTGTCAGTTAAAGACTTAACGTTTCGGTATGAAAATTCAAAGCGCGACGTGTTAAAACACGTGACGTTAAAAGTTAAACGAGGTGAAAAGCATGTCATTATTGGGCCGAGTGGATCTGGGAAGTCGACGTTACTTCATCATTTAATTACAGAAGATGCGAGTGTGATGCCTCAGTTTTTAGATTTTTACAACGGGACATTAAGAGATAATTTAACGATGTTCGGTAAAAATGAAGTTGAAGCGGACGAGTTAAAAGAGTATTTGGATGATTTTAATTTAAAAGAACTGGAACTGGATGATTATATGTACGCCACTCGTCACATGTCAGCGGGTGAAATGAAAAGACTGCATGCGATTCGTATGATTTTAGAACGTAAAAATACGTGGATTATGGACGAGCCGACAGCCCGACTAAACGATATTTTACGAGAAAAAATGTGGGACCTTATATTAAAGCAAGAGACATTAATCGTCGTGACACATGATTTAAGTCATTTGGACGAGTTTGATTTTATTCATTATTTAAAAGATGGAGAAATCGTTGAAACGATTACGAGTCACGCGTTAAAAGAAGAGAGTTCAGAAATTAAAAAAATCACTGAACGTTTTACATTTGAATGATGTAGAAATATATTCAAAATTAAGCGAATGTGGTAAAATATCAATACTATATTGGAAAAAGAAACGTATCGTAAGCATACTTATCTATATATAGCTAATCAATGGAGGTGACCCCGAGTTCGGGGAACGTATTGGATACGACCACAATCTTAAATCTATTTATATTTATTCTACTCATTTTACTGACGATGATGTTCGTTGGATCTGAGTTTGCATTTGTTAAAGCGAGATTATCAAAAATCGATCAACTGATTGAAGAGGGCAATAAAAAAGCCGAATTAGTGAAGCATATGATTCTTCATCTCGACTATTATTTATCTGCCTGTCAGTTAGGGATTACAATCACAGCGCTAGGATTAGGTTGGATTGGAGAATCAACATTCGCAATTTTATTAAATCCCTTATTTGACTTAATTAATATACCAAACGAGTATATGACGATCGTTAGCTTTATTGTCGCGTTTACAATCGTGACGTTCATACACGTCGTTGTCGGTGAACTTGCACCAAAAACAGTTGCAATTCAGTATGCTGAAAAAGTGAGTATGGTATTTGCGAGACCACTCTATATATTTGGAGTTATCATGAAGCCATTAATATGGTCAATGAACGGAACTGCGCGATTTTTAGTGAGACTCATTGGTATAAAAGATGTCGCGACAGAACATGCACATTCTGAAGAAGAATTAAAAATTATTATGACACAAAGTTATAAAAGCGGAGAAATCAACTTAACAGAGCTCGCTTATATGAAAAATATATTCTCATTTGATGAAAGAGCCGCAAAAGATATTATGGTTCCGAGAACTCAAATGATCACACTGCAACAACCGATTACGTTAGAAAGTGTCTTAGAAACTGTAAACGAATATAGCTTTACACGTTATCCAGTGACAGACGAAACTGGAGATAAAGACCAAATTATCGGATTTATAAACGTCAGAGAATATTTCACAGAGTATCTATCGGGTAAAACAGATAACATCGAAGACTTTATACACGAACTGCCTGTTATCACTGAAGTATCTCACATTTCTGATGCGCTAATTAAAATGCAAAAAGAACGTGTCCACATCGCACTCGTCATCGATGAGTATGGTGGAACAGCAGGTATGATGACGATGGAAGACATTCTCGAAGAAATTGTCGGGGAAATTCGCGACGAATTCGACGAAGATGAAGAACCAGAAATCATTAAAGTCGAACAAGAAGAGAATCTGTATCACATTAACGGAAGAATGTTACTAGCAGACTTAGAAGAAATGTTCGGTATCGAATTTGAAGACAGCGAAGACATTGATACGATCGGAGGCTGGCTGCAAAACATTACCCCTGACATCTCAGAAGGTGATGTTGTCGATACGAAAGAAGACAAGTGGGTCGTCTTAGAAACAGACAACCACACAATCAAGACAATCGCTTTTTATAGAAGTTTATATAACTACGAAGACGATGAAGTAGAAGATTAAGTGCTATGCGGGTTCTTTATCTTGTAGGGTAAGAAGTGAACTATCGCTCATGGCTTATTTACAAAAATGAGGTTTGGAGACTGAAATTTGTTAGATATATCTAGATATTTAACAAAAACTCAGGTTCCGGCCTCTTTTTTGTTAGATAAAAAAATATAATTAACAAAAA
>NZ_KV820840.1:0-515 GCF_001815515.1 Nosocomiicoccus sp. HMSC059G07 | reverse complement strand
TTGTTAGATAAAAAAATATAATTAACAAAAACAGTGGCGCCGACCCGAAATATGTTAAATAAATCAGGATATCTAACAGAATCGCAAAATTTTTGTTAAATAAAATTTTGCGGAGGAGTGTTTTTCATCTTTTAGGATAAAAAGGAACTATCGCACATCGGTTATTTACAAAAATTCTCTGAATCTGTTAGATATATCAGGATAATTAACAAAAACTCGGGATCCGGCCTCTTTTTTGTTAGATAAAAAAATTTAATTAACAAAAACCGGGGCGCCGACCCGAAATATGTTAAATAAATCCGGATATCTAACAAAATCGCAATATTTTTGTTAAATAAAACTCGTCGGAAGAGTGTTTTTCATCTTTTAAGATAAAAAGAAACTAACTCTCACCGGTTATTTACAAAAAATGCCTGAATCTGTTAGATATACCAGGATAATTAACAAAAACTCAGCTGCCGACGCGAAATATGTTAAATAAAGGTCAAGTCTTAAATATTGTGTAAAATAAAAAA
>NZ_KV820839.1:0-491 GCF_001815515.1 Nosocomiicoccus sp. HMSC059G07 | reverse complement strand
AGTTTGTAAATGGCTTAGCGTTAGTATCTGTCGGAGTGTGGACGTGGTGGAAAAATAACAACGTGACTAAGAATGCGATTAAGGCGCAAGAGTATAAAGATCAGTTAGATAAGAAGTAGCTTGTGAATATCTCACAGGCTATTTTTATGCAAAAAATTAAAAGGAGATAAAAATATGAACCCTATTGAATATTTAGAATCAAAAGGATTTATAGTGACATCAGATCCGGCGAAGTATGCTAGTGGTATCTGGGGGAAACGTGACTACACAGTAAATGGATATAACTATGACAATTACTGCGGTGGATATCATCGTGCGTGGGATTTAGTTAAGTCGCATCTTGCAGCAATTCCTGCAGTATTTGATGGAGAAGTTGTAGCAGGTACCAGTGCTTGGGGTAACTTCGGCGGTACTGTAGTTGTTGCAAATAAAGAGCTTGGTATTCAAGTGATTTATGGACACTTAGACAGAAATATTCCAGTTAAAATTGG
>NZ_KV820838.1:58924-62762 GCF_001815515.1 Nosocomiicoccus sp. HMSC059G07 | reverse complement strand
CTACAATCTGAGACGTGTACATTAGTACACGTCTTAGATTTATTAGAATAATCCTGTTGAGTTACCTTCTGCATCAACATCCATATGGTTTGCTGATGGTACTTTTGGTAATCCTGGCATTGTCATAACGTTACCTGTTAACGCAACGACAAATCCTGCACCAGTTTTAGCAATTAACTCACGTACTGTAATTGTAAACCCTGTTGGACGACCGAGTTTTTTCTCATCGTCTGATAATGAGTACTGAGTTTTCGCCATACATACTGGGAAGTTACCCCAGCCATTTTCTTCGATTTCTTTGATTTGACGTTTTGCTTTATCTGTAAAGTTAACGCCGTCTCCACCGTATACTTCTGTAACGATTTTTTCAATCTTTTCAGGGATTGAAAGTTCAAGATCATATAGGTAGTCAAAGTTGTTTGGTGTTTCGAGTGCTTCTTTTACTTGTTTCGCTAACTCAATACCACCTTCTCCACCTTTTTCCCAAACTTGTGTAAGTGCAACTTTAACGTCACGATCTTTACACCAGTTAAGTACGAATTCACGTTCAGCATCTGTATCTGTAACGAAGTCGTTTAATGCAACGATTGGTTCAACACCGAATTTACGTGCGTTTTCAATGTGTTTCTCTAAGTTTACGATACCTGATTTTAATGCTCCAAGATTTTCTGCACCTAAATCAGTTTTCGCAACGCCACCGTTCATCTTAAGTGCGCGAATTGTTGCAACTAAAACAATTGCATCTGGTTTAAAGTTACCAAAGCGTGCTTTAATATCCATAAACTTCTCAGCACCTAAGTCAGAACCGAATCCTGCTTCTGTTACTACGATGTCTGATAATTTTCTTGCAGTGTTTGTAGCGATTAATGAGTTACAACCGTGTGCAATGTTCGCAAATGGACCACCGTGAATTAACGCAGGTGTACCTTCCATCGTTTGAACAAGGTTTGGTTTAATCGCTTCTTTAAGTAGTAGTGTTAATGCACCCTCTACTTTTAAGTCTTTAACTGTAACTGGTTTTTTATCTTTCGTATAACCAAATACGATACGGCCAAGTCTTTCTTTAAGATCCATTAAATCTGTCGCTAAGCAAAGTACTGCCATAATTTCACTTGCTACAGTAATATCAAATCCATCTTCACGTGGAACACCTGAAGTTGGTCCTCCTAAACCGATAACGACGTTACGAAGTTCACGGTCGTTAATGTCTACGACACGTTTCCACGTAATTCTTCTTTGGTCGATATTTAACTCGTTACCTTGGTGAATGTGGTTGTCGATTAACGCTGAAAGCGTATTGTTTGCTGACGTAATCGCGTGTAAGTCACCGTTAAAGTGAAGGTTGATTTCTTCCATCGGTAACACTTGAGCGTGTCCACCACCAGTAGCTCCACCTTTAATACCCATTACTGGCCCAAGTGATGGTTCACGTAATGCAACCATAACCTTTTCACCTAGTTTATTGAATGCATCTGCTAGCCCAACAGTAACAGTTGATTTACCTTCACCAGCTGGTGTAGGGTTCATAGCTGTTACGAGTACTAGTTTTGAATCCTCTTCATTTCCAACGAGATTTTTGATGTCTACTTTTGCTTTATACTTACCATGAAGTTCTAATGCATCTTCAGGAATACCTGCTTTTTGAGCAATTTCTTCAATTGGTTGTAATGTTGCTTTAGCAGCAATCTCTTGGTCTGTTAAATGTGCCATTCTTTTACATCTCCCAACAAGAATATTTTTTTAAGATTTAACTCAATCTTTCTAATGATTATTATTACATAAAATTCACTTATGTGCCATCACTAACATTTCTCTAAAAATCATTAGCGGAATCCACATAACAAAAGCAGCAGAATTTGCTGCTGCTTTAATATTAATCGTCATCCATACTTGATAAGTCACCAGCATCTAAGTTTAACTCCCAAGCTTTTAATACACGTCTCATAATTTTACCACTACGTGTTTTTGGTAATTTATCTTTAAATTCAATTTCACGTGGTGCTGCATGTGCTGCGAGACCAAGTTTTACGAAGTTACGAATTTCCTCTTTTAACTCGTCCGTCGGTTCATAACCTTCACGTAATGCGATAAATGCTTTAACGATTTCACCACGTACTGGATCTGGTTTACCGATAACTCCAGCCTCTTCTACCGCTTCATGCTCAACAAGCTTAGATTCAATTTCAAACGGTCCAACTCTTTCCCCAGCTGTCATAATGACGTCGTCTACACGTCCTTGGAAGAAGAAGTACCCGTCCTCATCTATAAATGCTGAGTCACCTGAAACGTACCAATCTCCAATAAAGTACGATTTATACTTTTCGTGGTTGTTCCATATATCGCGCATCATCGATGGCCAAGGTGCTTTCATTGCTAAGTTCCCCATACGGTTTGGCGGTAAGACTTCACCGTTGTCATCAATGATTGCCGCTTCTACACCTGGTAATGGTTTACCCATAGATCCAGCTTTTATATCCATTGACGGGAAGTTAACGATCATATGTGCTCCTGTTTCAGTCATCCACCACGTATCGTGAATTCTTAAGTTGAATACTTTATCTCCCCATTTAATGACTTCTGGATTCAGTGGTTCACCAACAGATAGTAAATGTCTTAAATGGCTAAGGTCGTAATTTTTTATAACTTCGTCTCCAGCTCCCATTAACATACGGAATGCTGTCGGTGCTGAATACCAAATTGTCACTTTTAACTCTTCAAGTGCTGAATACCATGCATCTGGTGAGAAACGTCCTCCGACGATAACGTTTGTCGCGCGGTTTAACCACGGTCCAAAAATACCATAACTCGTTCCAGTTACCCATCCTGGGTCAGCTGTACACCAGTATACATCGTCTTCTTTAATATCCGTCACATATTTCGCTGAAATATATTGTTGAACCATCACATTATGAACGTGGTATACACCTTTTGGTGAGCCAGTTGAACCACTCGTATAATGTAAAATCAATCCGTCCTCTAAATCTACCCATTCGATGTCACATTCATCTGATGCTTCGTCAAATAACTGTTTAAAATCTAAGAGTTTTTCATCTTCACTAACGTCTTCTCCGACGACAAATACGTGTTTTAGTGTATCGATCTCTTTATAAGGTACTCTCTCTAATAAATCAGAAGTCGTAATTAAATAATTCGCTTCTGAGTCTTCTAATCGGTCAACGACAGCCTTCTCCATAAATGCTTCAAATAATGGTCCAACAATCGCACCAAGTTTCACTGCACCGAGTAATACAAAATATAATTCAGGCGATCTTGGCATAAAGATAAATACACGGTCTCCTTTTTGAACACCTTTACTCTTAAGCATATTTGCAGCTTTATTAGATTTTTCTTTCATCTCTTTAAAAGTAAATGATGAAACGCCAGAATCGTCTTTATAGTGTAATGCTACTTTGTTACCATATCCTTCATCAACGTGACGATCAATTGCTTCATATGCGATGTTTACTTTGTTAGTTTCATACCATGTAAAATGTTTTTTTACTTCTTCCCACGAAAAGTTTTTAACTGTTTCTTCGTAAGGTCCCATATTCGAACTTTTATCTACAGATTTATAGATTTCGTAATTCATTACATTCACTCCTAAAATTTAAGTAAAACGCTTTCTTTTGACGTTACTTATAATCTTATCTGTTATTTTTAGGAATTTCAACGGTTTCGTTCGAATTTTCAATCGCATTTAGACATAAATATAAAAATGATTCATGTATAATATAAATAACTAGACATATATTGTGCTTTGAGGTGATATGTTGGAGCATATAAAAAATTATTTTAAAATGGAATACGAAAAAAATAGCCAAACGATTATAATCGAAGG
>NZ_KV820838.1:46815-58824 GCF_001815515.1 Nosocomiicoccus sp. HMSC059G07 | reverse complement strand
ACGAAAAAAATAGCCAAACGATTATAATCGAAGGACCTGTAAGTGAAGAAACACTAAACACGTATACTTTTGACGAACACTTAAATGCATTTAGAAGACCTAATGATCAGTTTGAAGCATTAAAAGAAATCGCAAGTTTAGAAGAAGGTCGTATCATCGTTGCGCGTGTAGATAATAATATTATCGGTTACGTTACGTTTCATAGACCTGACGAATTTGAAAGATGGAGTGAAGGTAATCATCCATTTATATTAGAACTCGGTGCAGTTGAAGTTTCTAATGCATACCGTAATTTAAGAATCGGTCAAAACATGCTGAAATTATCGATGATGGATGAGTATATGGAAAATTATATCGTTTTAACGACGGAATATTATTGGCACTGGGATTTAAAAGGAACAGGATTAGACGTTTACGACTATAAACAATTAATGATTAATTTAATGGCCGTTGCAGGATTTGAAGTATATATGACAAACGACCCTGAAATTACAAGTCATCCTGCGAATACTTTAATGGCAAGAGTTGGAAAACATATTACGACCGAGCAACAACTTATATTTGATGAGATTCGATTTAAACACCGATACTTTTTTTAAGGAGGATATGTATGTTAGTTAGCCGAATTATGACGAGAGATGTGAAAACGCTCTCTCCGAAGGATACGATCAATGATGCTTTAAATTTAATAAACGAACACCACATTCGACATATTCCAATCGTTGAAAATGAAGAAGTCGTCGGATTAGTGACGGATAAAGACATCAATCTCGCACTACCTTCGATTTTAAATACTCATAGTGAAACGACTATCCACCATCCACTAGAAGATATTATGAAAACACGTGTCATGTTTACGAGTCCAAGAGATTTCGTAGAAGAACTCGCAGTCGACTTTTTAGAATTCGACGTCGGTGCGATTTGTGTGATCCAATCAAAAAAACTCGTTGGAATTATTACACAAACAGATATTATGGAAGCATTTATCGAAATCACTGGTATGAAAATACCTGGCTCAATTATCGAAATTGATGTACTCGACCGTCCAGGAATCGTCTATGATATCGGTAAAATACTATATGATTTAAATATTGTTGCTGTATCCATCACAATATTTGATAATACTGAAAAAGAAGGCCATAAATTTGTCGTCATAAAAATTAACGCTATGAATCCGATGTTTGTTATAAACAAACTCGAAGAAATGGGATATGACGTCGTCGACCCATTAAATAGAGGTTAAAAAGATGCGTGCACTCTATGTGTATGACGATGAGTTACTTAAATATCGCTTTAATAATACACATCCATTTAATCAGATGCGCTTAAAGATGACGACAGATTTATTAAAAGCGGCTCGATTTTTAACAGATGATGAAATTGTAGCTCCACGTGTCGCTACTGAAGAAGAAATTTTACTCGTTCATACAAAAGACTATGTCGATGCTGTTAAACGTGCAGGACATAACCAGATTACAAAAAAGGAACTTGCAAACTATGGTTTAAATACAGAAGACACCCCTCAATTTGAAAATATGCACGAGAAATGTAGCATGCTTGTCGGTGCGAGTTTAACTGGTGCAGATTTAATAATGGAAGGTAAAGCAGATAAAGTTGCCTCACTCGGAGGAGGACTTCACCACGGATTTACTGGTAAAGCGAGTGGATTTTGTGTCTATAATGATGCAGCGATTGTATGCCAATATTTAAAAGAAAAATATAATGAGCGTGTCCTTTATATAGATACCGATGCGCATCATGGAGACGGTGTACAATTCACGTTTTATGACTCAAATGAGATTATGACATACTCTATTCATGAAACGGGACGTTATTTATTCCCTGGTACTGGTTTAGTAACTGAACGCGGTACAGGACAAGGCTTCGGGTTTAGCGTGAATTTACCTGTTGATGCATTTACCGAAGACGATTCATTTTTAGACGTTTTTAAACAGAGTATCGAAATTGCCGCTAGATCATTTAAACCGACGATTATCGTACATGTGAACGGTGTAGATGCGCACTATCGTGATCCGATGACACATTTATGTTTAACATCAAAAGCTTACGAAGAGATTCCTAAGATCGTTAATGAAATTGCTGATCAATATGCAAATGGTAAACTACTCGCTCTAGGAGGCGGTGGTTATAACATTTGGCAAGTCGTCCCTAGAATGTGGGCGTATGTTTGGCTTGGGATAAAAGGGATTGAACCTCCAACTGGCACATTACCCGAATCATTTATAAACGAGTACAAACCATTATCACAACTTCCATTCCCTTCAGAGTGGCAAGATAACTTAGATGATTATACGAATATCCCTAGACGATCTGAAATTACTGAAAGAAATCAAATGGTTCTTGATAGAATTAAAATGTACTTAAAATAACAAAATTGCCCCGTTATATTAAATAATATAACGGGGCAATTTTTAAGTTACATAATAAACATTAATAAATATATAAAGAAAACTGAAAGAACAACTACAAAAAATAACGGTACACGAAAGATACCTAATATAGCGGCAAAAATCCCTCCAAGTATTCCTTCGATCGGACTCTCTACTGCATATAGTATTCCTGGAAAAATTAAAACACCTAAAGCAACGATTGGAATATAATTTAAAAATGTAATAAATATAGCGATAATAATCACGATATAACTACTATCTTCTAACATTTGTAACGTTAAAAATTGCCCTGCACCTGCGTAGTTTAAACCACTCATTAATGTTGTAGACAGTAAATCAATGAGTGGTTTTGCTGTAATACCAAAAGCCATCGCAACTGGTAAATATCCAAAACCAATTGCTATACCGTCAGAAAAAGAGCGCTTATATACTTCACTCAAAAACCACCACTCCTTTTAAAAACAATTAGTAACATTGTATCATAAATTTTCTGAAAATTGTGAAATATACTTGTGTTTATTCTACAAATAAAAGTTATAATTAAACATAAAAAAACTTGAGTTTAATATAAAACTCAAGTTTAAAAATATAAATCGCTTTATACACGCGTTGTTTTTGCGTAGTTAATTTTTAATGGAAGCATCGTTACTTTTTCATCGACTTCTTCGTTGTTCATAATTTTTGTAAGTAATCTCATTCCAACTGCACCAATATCATATAGAGGTACTGCGATCGTTGATAATTTCGGACGCATCATATAGGCAATACGTGTATTTGAACAGCTTATAATTTCTAACTCTTCAGGCACTTTTACGTTTTTATCTAACGTTCCATGAAGGATTCCACCTGCAACCTCATCTGATATTGCAATGACAGCATCTGCTTTAATTTCATGAATTTTATTAAATAGCTCAATACCCTCTTCATAAGTGTTTGCTGAAAACTCAAACATATTATCTTTACTTATGTTGTGCTCTTCTAATACTTCACAAATTTTATCTGCGAGTAAAGTCTCCAACACACTATGGTAACCGCTTTGTACATATGCAATTTTTTTGTTGCCGCGCTCAATAAACCCTTCTACAATACGAGCAATTGCATCACGATAATTTGCATTTACTCTGTTTATTGACATTTCTTTAGAATATCCACAGACTACGACTGGCGTATTTGAACGCTGAATATTATCGATTATTTTTTGGTCATCCGTTCCACCTAAAAAGATGATACCGTCCACTTGATTACTTAATAACGTTTCAAACGCATTCTTTTCTTTTTTAGCATCATTATCAGTATTTGTAATAATGATTTGATATTGATACATTTCAGCAATGTCTTCTAACCCTCTTAACACTGCTGAATAATATAAATCTGAAATGTCAGGAATAATTACCCCAACCGTCTTTGTTTTTTTACTAGCGAGACCTCTAGCCACCGCGTTCGGTTTGTAGTTTAATCGTTCTATGACGTCTTTTACTTTACGACGTGTTTCTGGCTTAACGTTTGGGTTACCATTAAGTACGCGTGAAACAGTAGCCATTGACACATTCGCTTCTCTTGCAACATCATAAATCGTAATTGCCATGATTTATTTTCCTCCTATGAAAACGTTTTTGTTTATTGATAATCATAACAGAAAATGAATGAGAATGTAAATAATTTAACAATAAACATCAAAAAAGTTCAGCATAAAAGCTGAACTTTATAAATTAGATAAATCAACACTGTCTTTGTTTACATATCCATCTTTAACATCTTCTCGAATTGCTCGTTTTTGAGCGGCCATTAAGTCCTGATCCGAGTCCTTAATACGTTTAACTTCTTCGAGTTCTGCTTTTTTCACTTTGACTTTGTCGACAATTTTATCTTTTTGATCTTCAAATACACCTTTTGGATCTTTTAAATCTTCACGAAGTGATTGTCCAGATTTTGGTGCTAAGAATAGACCTAAAATAGATCCGACAATCATACCGAAAATTAGTCCGAGTGGTAATCCTTTTTTACTCTTTTGTTTTGGTGGACTATACGGTTTAATTCCATGTGTATGTCGATCTCTATCATATTTTTCCATATAACATCCCTCGCTTAGTAGCGACCTTTTATCGCATTGTTACGACGCTGACGTTGCTGCCATTTATCAGCAAGTTCCATTGCAACGTTTGACCATTGTACAACTTGTGCAATTTGCTCTTCGTTCTCTGAGATGTTTGTCGTAATTGAATTTGTCACTCTATCGACTGATGTGTTAAGGTTTTGAACTGAATATCCAACACCTTGAACTGCATCAACGACTGAGTTTAATTTTTCAACTTTACCTTGTACGTCTTCAACTAGACGATTACTTTTGTGTAATAAGTCGGTTGACTCACGTGTAATTCCTTGAATTTGTCCATCTAATCCATCGAGTGTTTCTGCAACGTAATCTAAGTTTTTCTTAACACTAAGTAAAACGACAGCTACTGCAATACATGCTACTAAAAATCCAACTGCAGCAACTACGAGTGCAATCCACCCTAAAATACTCCAATCCATAAATAACGCCTCCGTAAATGTTCTTATGTGTATAACTTATTAATAGCCGAATTCAATTCATTGTAAACATGTTTAAGAGATAAGTTCTGTAAATCTTTTTTCGTACTTTTGAATATCTCCTGCACCCATAAAGATAATGACACTATCTTCATATTGATCGAGTTCTTTAATTTTTGCTTCTGTTAACAGTTTTGAACCCGGTATTAAATTCACCAAATCTTCACTCGATAAATTACCACTTTGTTCTCTCGCAGAACCAAAAATATCTACGATATAAACTTTGTCTGCCTCTTTTAAACTGTCTGCAAATTCATTTAAAAACTTTTCTGTTCTAGAGAAAGTATGTGGTTGGAATACCGCAACGACCTGGTGATTCTTATATTTTTTTCGTGCTGTTTCAAGCGTTGCCTCAATTTCTTTCGGGTGGTGCGCATAGTCATCCACGACGATATAACTTTTATATTTCGTCTCTGAAAAACGTCGTTTAACGCCACCATATGTTAAAAAAGCACTTTTAATATTATCGAAATCAAAACCTTCTAAATAACAAATTGTAATGACAGCAAGTGAATTTAAAATTAAATGATCACCATATAACGGAATAATAAAATTATCTTTATATTCGCCTTCAATGTATAAATCAAATGAAGTGCCGTTATCTACCACTTCTACATTTCTAGCTTCGACTGTATAATCACCATCGATACCATACGTATACATCGGAACATCGACTTTTACTTCATTGATATATGGATCATTTCCATACGCAACTACTGCTTTTGTCACTTGGTTTGCCATCGACTGAAACGCACTGACGACGTCTTCAACATCTTTAAAATAATCTGGGTGGTCAAAATCGATATTCGTTATAATTGCATAGTCCGGATGATACGCTAAAAAGTGACGACGATATTCGCACGATTCAAATGCAAAGTAATCCGCTTCTTTTTTACCAACACCTGTACCGTCTCCAATTAAATACGTCGTTTCTTTATCGCCATTCATAACGTGACTGAGTAAACCGGTTGTCGAGGTTTTTCCATGAGATCCTGTGACCCCAATTGACGTATAGTCTTTCATAAATTCAGATAAGAATTTATGATAGCGGATGACCGGATATCCACTTTCAAGTGCTTTTTTAATCTCTACATGGTCATCGTTAAACGCATTACCTGCAATATACGTAAAATCTTCGACTATATTATCTTCAGAAAATGGTAATATTTTAATTCCTTTTTTCTTTAATTGATACTCCGTGAAAACTTCACTTGTTATGTCTGAACCTTGTACTTCATGACCTAAATCAAAAAGAACTTGTGCAAGTGCACTCATCCCTGCACCTTTAATTCCAATGAAGTGATATTTCTTCACAATTACACCTTACTTTCATCGCTTCTATCTGATAAGTAGTTGATGATGTTGCTTAAAACTTCCGCTTTTACTGTACTCATATTCAGGCGTACTGGTCGGTTTGAAGTACTAATTGTGACGAGACAATCATTGCCCTCAAATAACTTATCCGCACCATCAATAACACTACTTTTCTCATCGTAATAAGAAATTTTAGTTTGCATTAAACTCAGAAGTTGGTATCTAATTCCAACGTCAGTTTTCGTGTGATTCATGACTAAATGTATGCCTAATGCTTTACCTTGCTTTAGAATTTGCAAAATATGACGAATCACTTCGGGATTATTTCGCTCGAGTATTCTATCAAAGTCGTCAATATATATAACTATCGTACTCTTTCTCGATTCTTGCTTCACACGTGTGTTAAAACTTTGAATGTTACGTACGTGTGCCCTTCTAAACTGAATGTTTCTGCTGTTTAACTCATCTATTATATCATTAAATGCATCAGTATCGTATACTGATTTTCTTTCACTAAACGAATGAGGGAGCGAATTGAAAGTATCGAATTCTTTCGAATCAGAAATTACTTTAAATTGAAATGCATCACTATTATGATTCATTAATAACGAGACGAGCATACTGTCAATAATTTCCGTTCTTTTTTCTTCGTTACCATATATTAATGTATGGCCTGCTTTTCTTAACTCATAGGTAAAAATACGATTATCCACTGTTTTGCCAAGTGCAAATCTATAGTCATTTTTTCTTAATTTTAAACTACTATTTAAAAATAGAGATTTAAAATAAATTTCACTTGGTTTTTCCAGTGGAAATTCAATTTGAATGTTATTATTTCCGAGCACTTCAGTAATGATACGCACCTTTTTATTTAAGGCACCCTCTAACTGCGCTTTCACATCTTCAATTTTGGACAATTTAAAATGTCTATCGAGTTGAATCGAATAAGAACCGACGATACCGTTTGAAAAGTATTCAACTACTTTTCCTTCTATACCCACCTGTTTAATAATTGCATTTATAGACTCAAGGTTTTCGTCATCATGCTTAACGAAGTTTTGTTCTTGTTCGTTACCTAATATACTTATCGGTGGTAGCGTCTTACTTGGCCCGAGTTTACGTTCAGCTTGAACAGGTAATGCTTTTTCTTTGTTTGTTGTTTCAGGTTGCTTCGTTTCGATTGGACGCTTCTTCTCTTCAACTTTACGTTCTTTTTGTAATCGTTCTTTACGCAGACGATCTTTCTCTTCTTTTTCTTTACGCTTTCTAACAATATCTTGAATAATTGGAGATTGGTGGTGTTCAAATTTTCGTCTATATTCTGCAGTTTCATCATATTCACGGCGATACGGGTTCTTCGTTCCATGAATTGCTGAAGGTACGACGCGTGCTTTCGTAATCGTTTGACTCGAAGGACGCTTTACCGTACGTCTTTCAGTATAACGAGACTCTTGTTTCTCCTCTTGTTTCGGAATGTCTTGTTCTTCTTCAGATAACTCAAATGGAAAAGGAAAACGTTTATTAAGTTTCATATCATCGATCGTCTGATTGCTAAATGTTCGATCTTGAAATCTATTCCTTGATCTTCTACGCATCCTAATCCCCTCCTATTATTTAAAAAACGATTGACCAACTTCGTAATTATCGTCTAATACGTAAATACCTCTTACTCCGTCATCTTCTAGGTTTAACTCTTTTTTAGAGCAAATCATCCCATTAGATTTCACACCTCGAAGTTCAGAAGGTTTAATATATAATCCATTCGGCATAAAAGCACCGACTTTAGCCACGACAACTTTTTGTCCTTTGTCGACGTTTGGTGCACCACAGACGATTTGTAGTTCTTCATCTCCTACGTCTACAGTCGTGACGTTTAATCGATCTGCATCTTCATGTGGTTTACATTCTTTTACAAATCCAACAACGAATTTTGGTGATAAATCTGGATTAATTTCACCGAAATCACCTTTGATAATATCGTTAATTTTTTCTACGATTGACTCTTCGTTTAACTCTGTAAGTTCTTCTTCAGTAAATGTTTCACTTGCATTAAATATGTTTAAGCCGAGTAACTCATCGTTATCGACAATCGCTGTATACCCGTCGAAATCTTTCGTTTCAAAATTATCGCTTCCCTTTAATGATACGAGAAGGACATCTCCAATGTTTTTGTTGTATGTTAACTTCATTTAAATTCACCTTGTTACTTTTTGTTTTTATTATAATTCTTTGCTTTACCGAGAATAAATACCGGTTCTAATTTTTTATGACGATAGCTAAAGCTTAAGCTCGTAATTGGCGTTAAACCTTCTGCAAAATACTGCATCATCATTTGAGCCATAATATCATAGCCGACTTCATTTTTAACGTCGACGATAATTAACACGTCTTGATGTGGTAAACCTATCATCATTTCGCCTTCTAGTTTGCTATGAAAATCGTTTAAAAATTCTTCGTTTAAAATTCTCGATGCATCATAACCGTCTCTATGGCTTATGAAATAAAAGTCATTTTCTTGAACTGTTTCTTTCTTATACTTAATGTCAAGTGTCTTTAAATTATTAAATGCTTTTTCTTTTAGCGCTTCTTTTGTAAGACCTAATGTTTCAAGTAATGATTCATCGATTAACTCGTATGAACGTCCATGGTCGAGTGCGTAAAAAATAACAGTTTCTGCAGTATGCTCATCGAATATGAATTTCTTACCGTCTTTTGCTTCTTTTGGAAAGCTTGTACTACGTACAACTGGATAAATCATTCCTTCATTTGTCACTTCTTTCGTATCTGCCATACGCGTTAAAGTTTCAGATACGTAGTAGACAATTTCATCGATGATTTCTTCAGATTTCGTTGCTTTTTGAAGTAATTTGTTTAGTTGAACGTCCACTCCTTTATGGTTATCTTGGCGTTCAATTCTTAAAATTTCTTCTTTTCGATTGAAACGACTATCGTATTGTAGATCCGTTTCATCGAGTTTTTTTAATACTTTATCTTTTAATTCAGTAACATTCATGAAATGCCTCCGTTATTGATTCCCTAAATTAAGTACTTGATCTCCAGGTTTAATAAGTTTCATACTCATGAGTAACTTATAAAATGCATACGTCACTGCACCAGGAAGTAGTATGTGGAATATGATTATCATTATATATGTTGTCATACTTGGCCCCATTGTTTCAATTGCCATGATTTGACCAACGAATCCACTCGTCCCCATACCTGCACCTGCACTATTATTTTGCATCGGGAAAAACACTGTCATAATCGGTGCGATAATCACACTTGCGATTGACGGTGGTAATATAATCCACGGATTTTTAATGATATTCGCTACTTGTAACATTGAAGTTCCAAGCCCAATCGATAACACCCCTGATGATCCATTATCTTTATAACTCATCAGTGCTAAACCGACCATATGACAACAACATCCAACTGCTGCTGCAGCTGCTGCAAGCCCGTTAATGTCGATCATTACCGCTAATGCTGCACTAGAAATTGGTGCTGTTAATGTAATTCCGAATACTAATGCGACGAGCATCCCCATAATAAATGGGTTTTGTTCAACCGCAAAGTTCACAAACGAACCGAGCGATAACATTAATTTTGATATAAATGGACCAACAAATTTACCGACTAAAAATCCGATAACAATCGTGAAAATTGGAGAAATTAATATATCTAATTTCGTACGACCGGCATATAGTCTTGATAGTTCAGTTGCGACTAAAACAGCAATAAAACTTCCAGCTACGCCTCCGAATTCATAAGCACTATAACCGACTGTCACTGCTGAAAATACGACGAGTGGATGTGCTTTTAACCCGTATGCAATACTCGCACCAATTGCTGCACCAGTTAAACTCATCGCAAGTTCTCCAACAGGAATTAAACCACTGAATGCTGGGATATACGTCCCAATCGTCTTAATAATAAGACCAATAAGTAAAGAAGAAAATAGACCGAGCGCCATAAAGCTCATCCCGTCGATGAACCAGCGCTTTAATAACCCCTTCACCCTCTTAACTCCTTAACTTTTTCGCTATTAATACCTTTAACAAGTTCGATTAAAAACTTTTTCGCTTCTAAGTAGTCATTTTTATGAATAATCGAATGGTTCGTATGAATATATCTTGAGCAAATTCCAACGACCGCGCTTGGCACTCCGTCATTAGACACGTGAATGCTTCCAGCGTCTGTTCCACCTGGAGATAAATAATATTGATATTTCACATCGTGCTTATCTGCAGTTTGAAGTAAATAATCTCTCATTGGTTTGCCAAGGATCATCGTACCGTCTTTAATTCTAAGTAATGTACCTTCTCCAAGTTTACCGAGATCATCTTTTTTACCGAGCATATCGTTTGCTGGTGAACAGTCAACGACAAATGCAACGTCTGGTTGAATTAAATTTGCGCTCGCTTTAGCTCCTCTTAAGCCTACTTCTTCTTGAACGTTCGCACCGATATATAAGTTACAATCAAGTTCAACATCTTTTAAAGCTTCAAGTACTTCTAAAGCGATTAAACAACCGTATCGGTTATCCCATGCTTTTGCTAACAATTTGTTTTCAGTAAGTTGTTCAAATTGAACATTTGGCACGATTGAATCCCCGATATTTACACCCATCTCAAGTGCTTCTTCTTTAGAGTCTGCACCAATATCTAATAACATGTCTTTAATTTTTGTACCTGAGTCTTTCGATTCACCACGTCTAAAGTGAATTGGCACACTACCAATTACACCTGTTAACTCTTTATTATCATTCGTTCTCACTGACATTTTTTGGCTGAGTAATACGTCTTCTGACCAACCACCGAGTGGTGTGAACTTTAAAAATCCATTGTCTGTAATTTCAGTAACCATAAATCCTACTTCATCCATATGGCCAGCAACTAAAACGTTAGGAGCGTTTTCATTTTTTGATTTTTTAACAGCAAAAATGCCACCTAAACCGTCATTAATATATTCGACGCCAAACGCTTCAAAATTCTCACGCAAATAATTGCGCACTAAATCTTCAAAGCCAGGAGCGCCGTGAAGTTCCGTTAACTCTTTCATTCGTTGTAGTGTTTTTTGACTGATTTCCATCTGAAAAAAACTTCCCTTCTAAATTTATATTTATTGTTGATTATGGTAGACTAACAGAAAGGGAGGCTACCATAATGTCAAAACGAACTTTTTGGACAATTGTCTTAAGCGTTGTAACAATTGTACCTGTTGTACTATATGTCATCGCTAGACGTACGATCAATGTTGACAAGGTCTTAGATAATCTTTACTTACAATTTGACGGCATTTCTTTTGTATCTGTTGACTATAACAATTCTAACAATGAAAGCTTTGGTCAAGATAAGAAAGTACTAAATGGTGTCGTTCACGTTGAACAAGGCGACAAACTTCAAAAGTACAACTTCACAGCGAATAAGTACACTGGTGAAATCATGGAGATTACTGTTCAGTAATCTTCATGTTTTATTATTATCCATTTTATCAAACAATTGTAATTACCGGAACTATCAAAAAAGCACCTTTTTAAAGGTGCTAAAATTTTACAACTATTTTATATATATTAAATCCTTTTTGACTGAATTTCTCTTCATACTCAGTTCGAATGTTATCTTCATCTTCATCTGCATGTAAATCTAAGTTCACTTCTAAAAATTCCGTTTTAAAATTATTTAATGAAACTAAA
>NZ_KV820838.1:0-46715 GCF_001815515.1 Nosocomiicoccus sp. HMSC059G07 | reverse complement strand
CTATTTTATATATATTAAATCCTTTTTGACTGAACTTTTCTTCATACTCAGTTCGAATGTTATCCTCATCTTCATCTGCATGTAAATCTAAGTTTAATTCTAGAAATTCCGTTTTAAAATTATTTAATGAAACTAAACTATATTCAAATAAACCTCTATTATCCGTTTTAAATTGCAATACTCCATCATCTTTTAATATAGATTTATATTGTTTTAAAAATGATTTATACGTGAGACGTCTCTTTTCGTGACGGTTTTTAGGCCACGGATCAGAGAAGTTTAAATATATTTTAGACACTTCATCTTTATTAAAATACTCGTCTAATAGATTCGCATCATATAAAAGCAGACGAACGTTTGTCAGCCCCTCTTCTAACACTTTCTCTAAAACACGAATGAGTACGTTTTTCTCAATTTCAATTCCGACATAGTTAATATGTGGATTTTGTTTTGCAAGAGTCGTTATAAACTGACCCATTCCAGTACCAACTTCGATATGAATGTCGTTATCATTACCAAAGTACTCTTTAATTTTTGTTTTATATGTACCATCTACGTCGACGATATGACTATTTTCAGTTAAATAGTCCATCGCCCATGGCTTGTTTCGCATTCTCAATGTACTTACCTCTATACCATCATATCTTTCTCTAAAATATCATTTAAAAAAATAATCCAATGGTTCATTTCTTTATATCTTTTACGGTCTTCGTACCACTGAATCATCGTTAAACATTGAATGAGTGTATACCACTTCATACGCTGTCTAAAATCATGATCGAGTGATTTTCCGTATTTAGATAACCAATTTTTCCAATCTTTAAAATCGACATACGTATATAGAATCATTCCGATATCGATTGCAGGGTCGGCGATCATCGCACCTTCCCAGTCTACTAAAAATAGTTCGTCTTCATCAGATAACAACCAGTTTTGATTATTGACATCTCCGTGACATACTCTACAAAATTCAGAATCGATATGTGGAATTTTATTATTTAAATATTTGATCGCTTTTCTTACTGTTTTATGCGCGTTAATTTTTGGTGAAAGTGAGGATTCGATTCTGTTTAATAATAATTCTGGTAACATCGGTTGCATCCCGAGACGCTCTAGCGTGTTAAGTAATTTATCCGATGAATGAATTTTACGCATAAGTGAAGCGACACGGTCAGAGTTCATTTCTTCATCGGTTAAACATCTACCGTTTTTCCAATGTTGAGCTGTAACAACTTCGCCTGTTTCGATACGTTTTGTCCAAACGAGTTTAGGTACGATTCCTTCTACTGATAGCATCGTAATAAACGGGCTTGTATTACGTTTTAAAAAGAATTTGTCGCCATTAATCTCTGCCTTATACGCATCGCTAGACGAGCCACCAATAGGGTCTAACGTCCACCCTAGCTGATAAAAATGCTCCACCGTGTTCACCTCACTTTCTCTTCATAAACGTTTCATTAAAAAAAGCGCTAAGTAAATTTTTTAATTAGCGCACGATTAGTTGTATTTAAAATACTATCCACTTTTATAACTAAATTCAAGGTAAAAATGACGCTATATTTTGCCAACTGCTGTTATATCTTAATTAATAAGTGCTTAAGCGACCAATGTTATAAATGTTATTTTTTTGTTAATTAAAGTTAAGTTTTGTTAAACGAATGTACGTTCTGATTTAACACATTTTAAAAAATTAATAAAAATAGACAGACCGATCGTCTGTCTATTATAAATATTATTTTTCTAATTTACCGTTTACAAGAATTTCATATAGTGCTTCTAAATAAATCGTTGTCGCTAATAAAAGTTCTTCTACTTTCATTTGCTCATTCGCTTGGTGCATTGTATCTTTTGTATCTTTAAACATCGCACCGTACGCTACACCATTTTTTAGTACACGCGCATACGTTCCACCACCGATTGTGAATGGTTCAGTGTCATCATCGACATGTTTACGATATGTTTCAGTTAACACTTTAACGAGCGGAGAATCTTTTTCGACATAATGCGGCACTTGATCATTTACGTTTTCGATTGAAACACCGTATACTTCTACATCGTTTTTAAGTGCATTTAGTGACGCTTTAAAGTCCATTCCCATTGGATAACGTAAGTTCACACCGAAATAACTTTTATCGTTTAAATCATAACGAATGATTCCTGTGTTGACTGATGTTTCACCCATTTCGTCATGGTTAAAGTCCATTTCAAATAATTTACCGTCATAATTATCTTCAATATATCTATCGTAAAATGACACGAACTTATGTGCACGTGCATCGATTGGAATAACTTTTAAGAAACGTAGTAATTCTATTCCTGCGTTTTTACCTTCAAGTGGTGTTGAACCGTGTGCACTTTTCCCGAACACAGTAATATTTACTTTGTTGCTGTCTTCAATGAAGTCACCTTTTAATTGCATCTCATCTAAAAACGATTCAAATGACTGTTTTAATTTTTCAACATCTTTTACAGTTAAATTCGCCGTCGCTGATTCAGGTACCATATTGTATCGATCACCTGACGTGAATGTATTTAGTACAATATCTCCATACGCATCGTCATCGCTTTTAAACACGATGTCAAACGTCGTAATACCCTTTTCACCATGAATGACTGGAAACTCAGCATCTGGTGCAAATCCTGAATCTGGCATTTCTTCATTTTTAAAATATGCATCTGTACATAACCAATCAGACTCTTCGCCCGTACCTATGATTAAACGCACACGCTGATTTAATGGTACTTCAAGATCTTTTAAAATCTTCATTGCGTAATAAGCTGCGATAGTTGGTCCTTTATCGTCTTGGACACCGCGCGCATAAATAATATCATCTTTAATCACCGGTTCAAACGGATTAGAGTCCCAACCTGTTCCAGCGGGAACGACGTCAACATGTCCGAGAATACCGAATAGCTTTTCACCGCTACCGAGTTCAATATGGCCTGCTAAATTATCGACAACTTTCGTATCCATTCCGTCACGGTCACCTAAAGAGAGCATGTACATTAACGCTTCTTTCGGTCCCTCGCCGACAGGTGCACCCGGCTTAGCTTCTGTACGAACACTTTCAATTGAAAGAAGACCGTTTAAATCCTCGAGTATTTTATCTTTATACTGATTTACAATTTCATTGAAATTCATACAACTACTCCTTTCTATTTGTAATTATTATACTAAATAAAAGTTCTCACACAATAAAAAATCCTTTAGCACATGCTAAAGGATGAGAATTATTCTTTATTCATTAACGTTAAAACAAAGAATAGTATATAGCTAATTAATAAAACTGATCCACCGATAATATAAATGATGAGTGATACAGTATCCGGGAAACTAAATGGATTCACAAATTGGAACCACATGCCGAGTGTTAACCCAACAGTTCCAATAATTGCCGTCCATACATGTAACTTCGCAAGGAAACTTTCTTTTTGATGAAATACTCTATAATACATCGCGAAAGAAAATAAACTTAGCCATCCGACGACTAAAATATGTGCGTGGATCGGTCGAAGTTCATAACCACCAGAGCCCGCCATATGTGCACCCATAAATGCACCCATCAGTCCAAAAGCTGCAGAAAATCTTAATAACGTTTTACTATAACTCTTCATAATTGCCTCCAAATGTTGTTTTACCTTTATTTCAAACTATACATAGTGAATATGAACGCAATATGAATTGGATTTTTGTAAATTGGATGAGGGCAGTGCTAGATTGGCGTTGGATCGTTGAGTTATAACCTTTAAAGTGTATTAGTTCATCTTATTATGGATATAATTAACAAAAAAATTTAGATTTTGTTAGATATATCGATTTATCTAACAAATTTAGGTCCTGTGCCTCAATTTTTGTTAATTATAATTTTTTATCTAACATATTTCGCGCATGTGATCCGATTTTTGTTAAATATCCTAATATATTTAACACTTTTTCATTTTCAAAGTCTATTTTTGTAAATAAGGATGAAGAGCCAGCTATTTAGTTATTATTACGGTTATCATTAAAAGCAATTTTACTCTTAAACAGATATAAAACACTTTATCCAAAATATAATTAACAAAAAAATTTGGATTTTGTTAGATATATCGATTTATCTAACAAATTTAGGTCCTGTGCCTCAATTTTTGTTAATTATAATTTTTTATCTAACATATTTCGGGTCTTCGATCCGATTTTTGTTAAATATCCTATTATATCTAACAGATTTCAACCATAGTCATTCATTTTTGTAAAATACAACATCATTCTAGCTCAATTTATCGACTTTCCTCATAACACAACGCATTTTAAGATAAAAAACACCCTAAAACATTTGTTTTAGGGTGTGTCTGATTACTTATCTTCTTTTACGATGTGCACGTTGTGGTTACTATCGAATTTACCTTCTTCATCCACAACTTCATAGTCCTTTTTGTTGCCTTGCTTCTTGTCGTATTTATCAAATTGTTTTTCAGTATTCTTTACTGATTTTTCATTTTTGGCTTTTTGTTGCTCTTTCTTAACTTCATTTGCAGCTAATCCGCCTTCGTCTGCAAGAACTGCTTTAGAACCTTTCGTGCTCTTTTCAGCTGTAGAATCCGGAGTTGTGTACACTTCGTCCTTTTTATCTTCTACTTTTTCTTTAACTTCCTTTTTTTTTGATTCGACGTCTTCTTTCACGTCTTCTGCTTTGTCTTTAGCTTCATCGACTTTATCTTCAGCTTTAGATTTCACTTCTTCAGCTTTATCTTGAGCTTTGTCTTTCGCGTCTTCAGCTTTAACTTTCACATCTTCAACTTTTTCGTTGACTTGTGATTTTACGTCTTCTACTTTATCTGCCACTTGATTTTTAACATCTTTCGCGTTGTCTTTTAACTCATTTAAGTCTTTTGAAGCTTTGTTTTGGAAGTCTACTGCTTCATTTTTAACTTTGTCGACAGTGCCTTTTGCCTTTTCAGCAAGTTCATCGACTTTGCCACTCGCCGAATCTTGAACGTTTTTAGCATATCCTTTTGGATCTTCTTTTGCTTTTTCTATTTCACGTTTTACCACTTCTTCGTTATCTGCTAATTTTTTAACTGCGTAACCTACACCAACAACTGCTGCTAACTGTAACACTCTCTTTAATAATTTCTTCATAATAAAAAACACCTCTTCGTTGTAATTAGTTTCTCAACTATCTATTACATACCCGATGGTGTTTTTTATAAACCTTTTTTAAATTAATTTTTTTAAATCCGTTAATTCATCTTCTGTTAAGCGTCGATATTCGCCCGCTTCAAGTGTCTCATCTAATACTAGATTTCCAAACTTGACTCGTTTTAACTCGAGTACTTCGTTATTTAAATATTTAAACATTCGCTTCACTTGGTGAAATTTACCTTCTGAAATTGATAAAAGAACTTCATCCTCTTCGATGACTTCAACTTTGGCAGGTTTTGTCGTGAAGTCTTTTAACGGTATACCTGTTTCTAAAAAAGTAATATCTGACTTTGATACATCATGTTTAAGTTTACAATAGTATGTCTTAAATACTTCTTTTTTCGGACTCAGCAATTGATGACTTAACTTACCATCGTTTGTGATGATGAGTAGTCCTGTCGTATCGATATCGAGACGACCAACTGGAAATAATTCACGATACTGAGAATGATCGATTAAATCAATAACAGTCTCATGCTCAAAGCTTTCAGTCGCTGAAATCACATTTTGTGGCTTGTTTAACATAAAGTACATATATTCTTCTAATACAACTGTAAAGCCATCGACTCTAACTTCATCTTCGACTTTTACTTTTAATTTTCTGTCTTTAACGGTTTTTCCCCCTACAGTTACACGACCACTTTTGATCAATTCTCCGACTTCTTTTCTAGAACCAAAATTTGCATGCGCTAAATATTTATCGAGTCTCATAAGAATCTCACCTTACTTCGAATCTTATTTGCACGTTCACCAAGTACTCTGTCCGCCAGACCGGATTTAAATATGACCACTAAATAAATGAACGCTCCGACAATGACACACGTCGCGAGAGTTACAATCGCATTTCTTCTTATTGTAATATCTAATGATAAAACAAATAATCCATAAACGATTTCTACAGCTAGAAGCATAATTAAACTGTATAGAACGATTTCTAACATCGGTGTTAATATTTTTCTAAAACTAAATTTTCCATACTTTTTAATGATAAAGAAATTGAACATCACTCCACAAAATAGCGCAATGAGTGTTGAAATAACTGCACCAACAGTGTGGAAGTACATAATTAATGGGAAGTTTAGCGCTGCTTTAATGACTAAGACGAGTAACACTACAAGCACATTAAACTTTTGCTTCTCTATTCCCTGGACGATAGATGCTGTCATACTAAATACAGAAATCACAATACAAACTGGCGCATAAATCGTTAAAATTTTAATACCCATTTCACTAAAACTATAAAATGATGTATATAACGGCACTGCCATAATCATCATACCGACTGCTGCGGGTACGACTAATGTCAGTTGAAGTAACAACATCGTACTTACTTGATGCTCGAGTTCGTTAAACTTCTTTTGTTGAAAACTTTTCGTTATAAACGGCAAGATCGTAATTGAAAACGACACAGCTAAACTGACTGGAATCATAACGAGTTTTTGAGTCGTAATATTTAACATTCCAAACCATGCATCTTGCACGTTTGACGGTACCCCTACAATTGCCAGTGCGTTATTATGTGTCAATTGGTCAATAAACATCATCATTGGAAATGTAATACCGATAACTACAAATGGAATACCAGATAAAATAATCTCTTTATACATTTCTTTATAAGATAATGTAATACCAGTCTTATCTTCTTTAAGAGAAGCTTCAATCAATTTTTTACGTTTAAACCAAAATACTGCTAGTGTAATTATCGCACCTATTGCTGCGACAAAAGCTGCAAATACAGCGATTTGGTTCCCCTGTTGAATCGTTCCACCCATCACACGAATCACAACGTATGATCCGACTAAAACGATTGTGATACGTACAACTTGTTCTACAACTGATGAAACACTTGTTGGACCAAATGATTCAAACCCTTGGAAGACACCGCGCCACGTCGCCATAAATGGAACGACGATTACTGCAAATGCGACGACACGAATAATATTTGTAATTTCATCGTGTCCCCATACGTGCTCACCATCTGAAGATGCCGCGAGCTGAATATCAGCAATGACAGGTGCGAGTAAATACAGTACCATAAAGCAAATCAACCCAGATACTAACATAACGACAAGACTCGAACGATAGAGTTTTTGCGTCGTTTGAAATGCACCGAGAGAATTATACTTTGCAACGAATTTTGAAACAGCACCTGGCACACCTGCGGATGCGATTGAAAGCATGATAGTATAAGGTGTATAAGCATATCCGTATAGTGCTAGATTTTCTTCTCCACCCATGATGCTATAAAATGGAATGATATAAATCATTCCTAAAAATTGTGTAATTAGACTCGCTGAAGACAAGAACAGCGTACTTCTAAACATTTTTTGATTTGAATTTGACATTTAAAAACCTTCTTACATAATCATTAAGCTATATTATAATAGATTCATTCGTTTTTTTAAATCAATTGAGGTGAAACACGATGTACGATACGATAATTATCGGTGGCGGAGTATCCGGTATAATGGCCGCTGTCGCTGCAAGTGAAAACAAGCAAAAAGTCTTACTCATCGAAAAAAATAAGCAGCTCGGTAAAAAACTTCTGATTTCTGGTGGCGGTAGATGCAACGTGACGAATAACCTACCGTACGAAGAGATAATTCAAAACATACCAGGTAACGGTAAGTTTTTATACGGGCCGTTTTCTATATTTGATAACCAATCAATCATACAATTTATAGAGTCGCACGGCGTCAAATTAAAAGAAGAAGATCACGGAAGAATGTTTCCTGTTTCAAATAAAGCTAAAGATGTCTTACAAGTGTTTTTAAATTGTTTAGACAATCAACACGTCGAAATATTATTAAATACCGAAGTGAAGGAGATTCTTCATGATAATGCTTCAATCACAGGTGTTAAATTAACAGACGGCAAGACAATTAAAAGTCATAATATTATCATTACAACTGGCGGTAAAAGTGTACCGCACACTGGATCTACCGGAGATGGATTTAAATTCGCTAAAAATCTTGGGCACTCAGTGACAAACCTATTTCCAACAGAAGTGCCAATTTTAAGTAACGAACCTTTTATAAAATCTGGAGACTTAAAAGGTTTAAGTTTAAAAAACGTTAAACTATCAGTTTTAAAGAAAAACGGGAAACCAAGAATTTCTCATCAAATGGATATGTTATTTGCTCATTTTGGAATTACTGGACCTGCAGCGTTACGTTGTAGTCAATTTGTAATTAAAGAACTTGAAAAACAGAAGACAGAAACTGTTATGATGGAACTAGATTATTTTCCAGAGTTTTCGAGTCATGACTTACGACAAAAAATTGAAATTGATGTCAAAGCAAATAAAGATAAAGCCGTTCATAACGTATTAAAACAATTTATCGAAAATAGATATGTCGATTTTATGTTTAATCATTTAAAGTTAGATAAAACGATGACTGGACATAATTTTGATAACGAATCTAAAAACAAAATTTTAAATTTTTTAAAATCATTTCAATTTAAAGTCACCGGTACACAACCGATAGAAAAGTCGTTTGTCACAGGTGGCGGTGTCCACTTAAAAGAGATTGACCCAAAAACAATGGAAAGTAAAATAATAAAAGGTTTACACTTTGCTGGCGAAGTATTAGATATCCATGGATATACTGGAGGGTATAACATCACAAGTGCATTAGTTACTGGATACGTCGCAGGACAGCACGCTGGGCAAAATACAAATTAGGGAAGGTATACAATGAAAGAATTAAAAAAATCACCAAATTATTCATCTCTTGAATATAGAGAACAACATATATTACCACTCATGAAAGAAACGATGGGACGCTTAAAGTTTCTCGAATCTTCAATCGTTAAAAATAAAACGATTCAACCAGAGCATTTAAATAAACTCATTCAAAACCATGTGGAACATATGCTTCTTGCGATGAGTTACGAACAAGTCGTTTCATATCGTATCAATGAAGATAATGAAGAGATACCGTTAGATGACTATTACGCAATGCATGCGCTTTTCAGATCGACACCCGATAAATTTGGCACATATAACTACACAGATGCACAAAAAGATATTCATGAAAAAGTACTACGCTCATTAGATGAGTATGTTGAAAGAGAAACACATATCATTAAAGCATTACCTTTTGATCATAATGAGTATTACGATGGTCTAGTGAAGGTGCTCGATCACCTCATAAAAAGCAACATTTTAATTTTATCTAAAGTGTTAAATAAAAAATTCCGTACCGAAGCACTAAATCATTTAACGACGAGTGTCATCGAACAGCTATTTGTGTATACAGAACTCGAAAATCCATTCATTACAAGTTATGCTCAATACAGTCTCGCTTTCTATGATCAATCATTAAAACAACAAATGCTTAATGCTGAAATCAAAGAAGATTAACTTTAGCAAAACCTCATCATTGTATGAGGTTTTTTAGTTTATGCTAAAAATTATTTTCTTTTACTTAATGATGCAGTATAATGAAAGTGATTACATAATTATTAGGAGTGATACTATGTTGACAACACTACTCCCCTTTCTCATGATGACTGCTTTGTTTATCGGTATCGTATATTTTAAAAGGTTTTTAGTTAGAAAAATTTAGCCCTGCCTTCATAATTATTTTGGAGAATAAAATTTAAAAAGAAAAAAACTGCGTCACGATAAAAATCGTAGACGCAGTTTATATTTTAATAACGAACTATTTTAATTCGCCACTATATTTACAAGTTTTCCAGGTACGACGATCACTTTTCGAACCGTTTTACCTTCAATTGCTTCTTTTACCTTTTCATCGTTTAATGCAATCTCTTCTACTTGTTCTTTACTTAATGTTGGATCCATCATAATACGTGCTTTTGGTTTTCCGAGTACTTGTACGAGTACTTCGACTTCATCTTCGACAAGCTTTGACTCGTCAAATGTTGGCCACTCTGCGTACGTAATTGTATCTGTTTCACCAAGTTTTTCCCATAACTCTTCAGAGATGTGTGGTGCGATTGGTGATAATAGTTTTACGAGACCTTTCGCATAATCTAGTGACACTTCATCGACTTTATACGCTTCATTTACGAATACCATCATTTGAGATATTGCCGTATTAAAATGCATATTATCATAGTCTTCTGTCACTTTTTTAACTGATTCGTTGTACACTTTATCGAGTTTAGGCGTTTCTTTATCGACAACCGTTTCTTTTACATTGTTGTCCTCGTCAATTAATAATCTCCATACGCGGTCTAAAAATCGTCTCGCGCCGTCTACACCTGTCGTTGTCCATTCTACTGAGGCGTCTAACGGCCCCATAAACATTTCATATAGACGTAAAGTGTCTGCTCCGTGGCTTCTTGTAATGTCATCTGGGTTTACGACGTTACCTTTTGATTTAGACATTTTTTCGTTACCTTCACCGAGGATCATTCCTTGGTTAAATAATTGTTGGAATGGTTCTTTTGTTGGAACAACACCAATGTCATATAAAAACTTATGCCAGAATCTTGCATATAGTAAGTGAAGCACAGCGTGTTCAGCTCCACCAACGTATAAGTCAACAGAGAGCCAATGTTTTAATTTTTCTGGATCTGCAATTAACTCATCGTTCGTTGGATCAATGTAACGAATGTAATACCAGCAAGACCCTGCCCACTGTGGCATCGTGTTCGTTTCACGACGACCTTTAACACCATCTTCACGAACTACAGTTAGCCACTCTTCATTGTTAGCAAGTGGTGATTCACCTGTTCCGGAAGGCTTGATTTCGTCCATTTTTGGAAGTTCTAATGGTAATTCACTTTCCGGTACTGCAGTTGAAGTTCCATCTTCCCAGTGGATAATAGGAATTGGCTCTCCCCAGTAACGTTGTCTAGAGAATAGCCAGTCACGTAATTTGTACGTTACTTTTGCTTCCCCTACTTTTAATTCTTCTAACTGTTCGATTGCTTTTTGAATCGCGTCTTCGTTATTTAATCCGTCTAAAAATTGAGAGTTTACGTGTTTTCCGTCACCAGTAAACGGGAGTTCTTCGTCACTATCTACAACACGTTTAATATCTAAGTCAAACTTTTTAGCAAATTCATAGTCTCTTTCGTCATGTCCAGGAACCGCCATAATCGCACCTGTTCCGTACGACGCAAGTACATAATCTGCTATGAAAATTGGCATCGATTCGCCACTAAATGGATTCACAGCATAGCTTCCAGTAAATACACCTGTTTTATCTTTTTGAAGTTCTGTACGTTCTAGATCTGATTTATGAGATGCTTTTTCAACATACTCTTCGACAACAGATTTTTGATCATCTGTCGTAATTTTTTGAACTAAATCATGCTCTGGTGCAAGCACTGCATACGTCGAACCAAATAACGTATCTGGACGTGTCGTAAATACTGTAAATGTTTCTTCAGTGTCTTTAACATTAAACGTCACGTGTGCACCTTCAGAACGGCCAATCCAGTTTCGCTGCATATCTTTTAATGATTCAGGCCAATCTAAATCGTCTAAATCTTCGAGTAAACGATCTGCATACTCTGTAATTTTTAAGACCCATTGACGCATCGGTTTACGAATTACTGGGTGTCCACCACGTTCAGATAATCCGTCGATGACTTCTTCGTTCGCAAGTACTGTACCAAGTGCTGGACACCAGTTTACAGGCACTTCATCAACATACGCGAGTCCTTTTTCATATAGTTTGATGAAAATCCACTGTGTCCATTTGTAATAATGCGGATCTGTCGTGTTTACTTCACGGTCCCAGTCATATGAGAAACCGAGCTCTTGAATTTGACGACGGAAGTTATCGATATTCTTATTGTTAAACTCATGAATATCGTTTCCTGTATCTATTGCGTACTGTTCAGCTGGTAATCCGAACGCATCCCACCCCATCGGATGAAGTACGTTATATCCATTCATACGCTTATAGCGCGCTAAAATATCAGTCGCTGTATACCCTTTTGGGTGACCGACGTGAAGCCCAGAACCTGAAGGGTACGGGAACATATCTAGCACATAATATTTCTCTTTACTAAAATCGCTCGTGTCCGTTTTAAATGTTTTGTTTTCTAGCCAATAATCTTGCCACTTTTTTTCAATTTTACGATGATTAAATGACATTTTCTTCCTCCTATATAAAAATCCCAATGTCAAAAGACATTGGGACGATCTATTAGACCGCGGTACCACCCGCATTCACATCATTGTGCAACTTCATTTAGAATTTTAGTTGTAATTAATGGACGAGTTCGTAAATTTTTGACGTTAGTTTTCACCAGCCACTAACTCTCTAAAAGTCATACGTTTACTACTATTTCCTAAAGTTATTATAATTCGTTTAATTATTTTTTGCAAACTTCTTTTCTAAATAAAACGACATCTTAAAATCTATATATTAGGCTATAATATATTAAGTAATATTTTGGAGGCCGTTATGCTAAATAGAGTTTTAGATCAAAGTAAACAGTTCGCTTATGATATACTTCACCCTCACTCGATCGCGGTAGATGCGACATGTGGCAATGGAAATGACACTTCATTTTTACTAGACCATATTTCAAAAGGTAAAGTATACGCATTCGATATACAAAGTGAAGCGATTGAATCGACGAAAGAAAAAATCGCCCATCATAAAAATCTAGAACAGCTCACTCTCATTCATGATAGCCATGAGAATGTTTTACAGTATGTCGACAAACATATCGACGTCGCCATGTTTAACTTAGGTTTTTTACCGAAAGCTAACAAAACAATTACGACACTTTCTCATTCAACAATCACTGCTATCGAAGCAATACTATCAAAGTTATCCGTCGGCGGTCGTATTATTATTACGATTTACCATGGCCATGAAAATGGAAAAGATGAAAAACGCGCAGTCTTATCATATGCAGAAAAACTCGACCAACACTTTTTTAACGTTTTAATGTATCGTTTCATCAATCAAATAAATGATGCACCTTTTATTTTAGTCATTGAAAGAAGACGATCTAGCCCATGAATCCGATGCGATGTTGAATATCATCTAAAAATCGTTCGAGATGATAAAACGGCACGCTTATATTTTCTCTTTGGAAAATACCGTGTTCTATATTATTCAGTCGGACGATTTTTAAATAACCATTGTCCACTTTTTTTATGATATTTACATTTCGGTCCACATCAATGATGTCATTCTCATTTGAATGGATACATAGTACATCTACATGAATTAAATCCATATCATTTTCTATATTATTCATACGTTCGTTGATTAAGCTATACCAATGATAACTCACTTCTTCAGTAAGTAGTTCGTCTTTAGAATAACGCTCTAACCATTTGTTATCTGATGTAAAACTCGACAAATCGACACCAAGTTTAAATTTCGATTCGTCTCTCGATAAGCGAATTGAGGATTTTAGTAGATTTTTACGGTTTATAAACGACTGTTTAAACGTAAATAATGGATTTAAAAATATAGCACCATCAATTTGTATCGACTCTTCTTTTAATGCTTCAGCTAATATGAGTCCACCTAAACCTTGTCCGACAACGATTACTGGTAGTTCATATCGATTGGCTACATCTACCCATTCTGTGAGACGTTCGATATATTGTTTAAAATCTTCGACATGTCCTTTATTCATACGTGTCGTTTGACCTTGGCCTGGTAAATCTCCCATTAACACATGGTAGCCAATACTATTAAATTTTGAAATTAGATCGATGTAATACTCATGGTGTTCAATCATGTCATGTAATATTACAATAGTTCCTTTTGCTTTATTTTCAATTTCCCATTTCCACATAATTTTCCTCCTTACATATTGTAAAAAATTTGATATTATATAATTATAACAAAGTTAAAGGACGCGTTTATAATGATATTAAACTATAAAGAACACGTTCCAAAAATTCATGATAGCACTTTTATTGCTCAGAATGCTACAATAATCGGTGATGTTGAAATCGGTGCACACTGTTCTGTTTGGTTTGGTGCGGTAATACGAGGTGACGTTGCGCCAGTCAAAATTGGAGATTATACAAATATCCAAGATCAATCGGTCCTTCATCAGTCTCCTAATATGCCACTCACTATAGAAGACAATGTCACAATTGGGCACAGAGTGACGTTACACAGTTGTACAGTTAGAAGTGGTGCGTTAGTCGGTATGGACTCAACGATATTAGACGGTGCAGTAATTGGTGAGAACGCATTTATTGGTGCAGGTTCACTCGTTACTTCAAATACTGAAATACCACCGAATAGCCTAGCATTCGGCCGACCAGCAAAAGTGATTCGACAATTAACGGATGAAGACATACAAGAAATGACACGTATTAACGCAACATATGTCAATCATATTCCGCATTACAAAGGGTAGTTCTTATTATTTTTATATTTTATACATTTTGGAGGAATTTTTAATGGCAGTTTTACGCGACTTTTTTATTGGTTTATCTCAAATTAAACCAGTAAACGATGCAACGAAGAAAATGGGATTACGTTTTGGTGCTCAACACGTTGTCGGAGGAACAAAAACAGACGACACTGTTGAAAAAATCCGTCAACTAAACCAAAAAGGCTTATCTATTACAGTTGATAACCTTGGTGAATTTATTGAAGATCGTGCTCAAGCAGAAATAGAAAAAAATCTAATTCTCGACATGATTGATGCGATTCATAAAAATCACTTAGATGCACATTTTTCAGTTAAATTAACACAACTTGGTTTAAACCTTGGAGATGACTTCATCTTACAAAACATGCGTGAAATTATGGAAGCTGCTAAAAAAGCAGATAACATGTTCGTAAATATCGACATGGAGAACTACGCTTCTAAAGAAAAAACGTTTTTTGTTTTAGATGAGTTATTAAAAGATTACGACAATGTCGGTACAGTGTTACAAGCATACTTATTTGATAGTATGGAAGACGCTGAAAAGTACAAGGATAACCGTACGCGCTTAGTTAAAGGTGCTTACAAAGAAGATCCAAGTATCGCATACCAAAGTAAGAATGATATTGACAACAACTACTTTGATTTAATTAAATATCACTTAACTCACGGTAAAGGTTTCACTTCGATTGCAACGCATGACCATAACATTATTAACCGCGTGATTGATTTCGTTGAAGCGAATGACATTTCACACGATTCATTTGAATTCCAAATGTTATACGGATTTAGAAACGATTATCAACTCGAATTAGTTGAAGAAGGCTACAACATGACAGTTTACGTACCATACGGTAACGACTGGTACGCATACTTCATGAGACGTCTTGCAGAACGCCCTCAAAACTTAAACTTGCTCGTTAAATCAGTAACGACAAATAAAAAGTTCAAAGTCGGTGCTGCAGCTGCTGCGGCAGTCGGTGCTGGAATCGCAGTAACAAAATTATTCAAAAAATAATATAATAAAGGATACGGATCTTCCGTATCCTTTATTTATTAGGTGAATTTTATGAATAAAAAAAGAATGTTTTTAGTATTTCTAGGTGGTACATTAGGCGGACTCTGTCGATTTAGTATTGATACTACCCTTCAATATTTTGACAGTTTCTTTATGATTTCTACAATCACCGTCAATTTAGTCGGTCCATTTTTACTCGGACTCGTATACAATCGTTTTAATGATACTCTTTATGCATCAATATTTATAACTGGATTCCTCGGATCATTTACGACGTTTTCTACATTGACTGTACATCTTACAATGACTTTAGAGTATAATGTCCTCTCGTTTTATATCTATTTATTATGTGCAATGACATTTGGTTTCGTGATGTTTTTAATCGGAATAAAAGTGCAACAGTTAGTTGGTGAGCGCCATGTTTAAATTACTGATAATTATTTTACTTTCTGGAATTGGCGCTGTCGTTAGAGACATGATATCTATACATATGCCTAAATCATTATATGGCACACTAATTGTCAATATTCTCGGCGCATTTTTAGCAGGCACAATAATTCGTAGTCAGTTTATTAATGGAGAGTATTATGATTTAATGATGGTTGGATTTTTAGGCGGTTTTACGACATATTCTGCTTTTACAAAAGATCAATACGAATTGTTCAAAGAGAAACAATATATCAAACTTTTCCTATACACACTAATAATGTTTTCACTTACGTTGTGTGCATTTTTTGTCGCATTATCAATCAATATTTTAAATTAAAAAAACTCACGGAAGTATTACACTTTCGTGAGTTTTTCAATTAAGGATTTAGTCGCATTAGTGATTCTGCGATTTCATCTAAATCTTTTACTGTATATTGGAAACGACCTTGGAAGACGTGTTTATTGAAGTAGTCTTCAAGTTGTTCTGTTCCTACGATTACTTTCGCATTGCTATCTGTTGCGTAGTTCATAATCGTATGACCACCGTTATCTTTCGGGTTAAAGTAAATAATAGGTACGACGTCAAACTGTAATTTTAATACGTTTCTCAGTTTTTCAGCTGTCATCTCAGTATCTTCGATCGTGTTGTTGTAATAATTTACAGCCACTTTTTCATCGTTTTCTTTTTCAAATATTAACGTTTGTTCTTTGTTTGGATCTAAGTTTAACAGTTGGAAAATCCCTTCTAAATAAGGAATCTCATCGTACTGTTCTTCAGTCACACCATGTAAAATATGTCCGCTCCAATATTTTGAATCGATTAAATAAATACCTGTGCGCGTTAATACTAAGTGATCAATCTTACGCGTGTTCGTATAATTTCTAGATGGTAAATAAATATTCGACAGAATGTACATATCAGACTCGCGAATTCTCTCTTCTGTGACGAGTTTATTTTTAAAGTTTAATAGTGCTAAATCTGTTAAATATTCACCTTTATCAACAGTAAATTGTTGGATACTTGATAATTTATTGTTTAAAAGTGTTGTATCTTCTAAATATTTTTCATTTAAGTGAGACACTTCTTTTTTATGTGCCATGCGTTCATCTTCTTGATTTTTAACATAGCTTTCGATGAGTGTTTCTTCTTTCTTTTTATATAATCTTTCATTTTCTTCAACTTCGTTACGATGTTTCACGTAGTAAATTAAAAATGAAATAATAACTATAAGTAACAAAGCTGCAACGATAATAAATAGAGGCTCTGTTAGTATTTCTGTTGACATAAAACTCACTTTCCTTTCAATTAACTTTGTTAATTATACCAATAATTTAAATAGAAATAAAATTAAAACAGCTCATGATGAGCTGTTTTACTAATTAAGATATGATTTTAAAGTATCTACTTTATCGAGTGCTTCCCATGGGACGTCGATATCGTGACGACCGAAGTGTCCGTAACTTGCTGTTTGTTTATAAATCGGACGCTGTAAATCTAACATTTCAATAATACCATCTGGAGTTAACGTAAATTCATTGCGTACTGCGGCTGCAATTTTTGAATCTTCGATTTTACCTGTTCCAAATGTATTTACTGAAATCGAGACAGGTTCAGCAACACCAATCGCATATGATAACTGAATTTCACACTGTTTAGATAAACCACTTGCAACGATATTTTTAGCAATGTAACGCGCTGCATAAGCTGCAGATCTATCTACTTTAGTTGGATCTTTTCCACTAAATGCTCCCCCACCATGTCGTGCATAACCACCGTAAGTATCGACAATAATCTTACGTCCAGTTAATCCTGCATCTCCATGTGGTCCACCGATAACGAATCGACCTGTCGGGTTAATGATCATCCGAGTATCCTCGTCGATGAGATTTTCATCAATAACATAATCGATAACTTCACGCTTAATATCTTCTTTAATTTCACTATGTGCGACTTTTTCATCGTGTTGTGTGGATAAGACGATTGTATCTACACGTAACGGCTGATTATTTTCATCGTATTCGACAGTGACTTGAGTTTTTCCATCTGGTCGAAGGTAGTCTAAAACATGCGTTTTACGTACTTCTGTTAGACGACGCGCGAGTTTATGCGCTAAAGTAATTGGAAGTGGCATAAATTCCTCAGTTTCGTCTGTCGCGTAACCAAACATTAAACCTTGGTCACCTGCTCCAGTAGTTCCGCTCTCTTTTGATTCGTTATCCCCTTCTCCATCAACTCCTTGAGCAATATCGACTGACTGCTCATCAATTCCTGTTAATACAGACATCGTTTTATAATCATATCCGTATTCAGCATTCGTATAACCAATTTCTTGTACCGTGTTTCTAACGATTTTAGGAATGTCGACGTACGTAGACGTTGAAATTTCTCCAACGATCATTGCAAGACCAGTGTTTACAACAGTCTCACATGCAACACGTGCATCTTTATCGTCTTTAATAATCTCGTCTAAAATCGCATCTGAAATTTGGTCTGCAACTTTATCTGGATGACCTTCTGTTACAGACTCTGACGTAAATAATCTACGTTCCATTATATTTTCTCCTTAAAATATATTAGCTATCTCTTTCGATAAAAAAAGCCTTTTCTCACACATAGAGAAAAGGCCACCCTTTTCTCTTATCGTTCAGAAATCATTATTTCTGCAACCTTTAGCACCATTCTTCTACGTTAGAAGGGGTTGCTGGGCTTCACAGGGGGTATTCCCTCCACCGACTCTTGATAAGAGATAACTTGTTTACTAGAATACACAACATCAATGAAATTATCAAGTACTTTTAAAACATATCGCGATTCGGTGGAATCTTTTAGTATCTTGTATTAAAATATTAGATGATAAACAAAATTTGGAGGAAATTTATATAATGTCAAACTCTGTGAAAAGAATCGAAGCACTTGTACAAAAAGATTCAACAAACAATCAATTATCACGTGCAGAGCTTGTAGAAGCCGCATCTAGAAGAAAAGAAGGTAAAATTGCATCGAACGGTGCATTCACTGCAACTACTGGTAAATATACAGGTCGTAGCCCTAAAGACCGCTTCATCGTTGAAGACGATGTGACAAGAGACACTGTAGATTGGGGAGAAGTAAACCAACCAATTAGTGGTGAAGTGTTTGATGCACTACTCGACAAAGTGTTAGATCACTTAGATAGTAAAGATGAATTATACGTATTTAACGGATATGCAGGTGCAGATACGGATTCACGTTTAAACATTCGTGTCGTAAACGAATTCGCATGGCATAATTTATTCGTAAAAGCTTTATTTATCGATCCAGAAACAAAAGAAGAAGGTTTAAACATTACACCTGACTTTACAATTGTTTCTGCACCATCATTTAAAGCAGACCCATCTGTAGATGGTACGAACTCTGAGACATTTATTTTAGTTAACTTTGAAAAACAAATCGTTTTAATCGGTGGAACTGAATACGCTGGAGAGATGAAAAAATCTATCTTCTCTGTAATGAACTACCTACTTCCTCAAAAAGGTATTTTAAGCATGCACTGTTCAGCAAACGTCGGTGAAAATGATGATGTAGCGTTATTCTTTGGATTATCTGGTACTGGTAAAACAACACTTTCAGCAGATCCAGAACGTGGTTTAATCGGTGACGATGAGCACGGATGGAACGAACACGGTGTATTTAACATCGAAGGCGGTTGTTACGCAAAAGCAATAAACTTATCTGAAGAGAAAGAACCTGAAATTTACCGTGCAATTAAATTCGGAAGTGTATTAGAGAACGTTATTTTAGACGATGAAAGAGATCCAGACTACGATGATAATTCTCTAACTGAAAATACACGTGCAGCGTACCCAATTAAACACATCGACAATGCGGTATTACCATCAAAAGCTGGTCACGCGAAGACGATCGTATTCTTAACAGCTGACGCTTTCGGAGTACTCCCTCCAATTGCGAAATTAACAAAAGAACAAGCAATGTACCACTTCTTAAGTGGATTCACATCGAAACTCGCAGGAACTGAACGCGGAGTAACATCTCCTGAACCAGTATTCTCAACGTGCTTCGGTGCACCATTCTTACCATTACATGCATCAGTATATGCAGATAGACTCGGTGAATTAATCGATGAACACGACGTTTCAGTTTATCTTGTAAACACTGGTTGGACTGGTGGAGAATACGGTGTTGGTGAACGTATGAACTTAAAATACACTCGTAAAATGGTTTCAGACGCTGTTGAAGGTGAACTTAAAAACCATGAGTTTGTTACTGATGAAACGTTCGGTTTACAAATTCCAACTGAAATCGAAGGCGTTCCTAGCGACGTATTAAACCCTAGAAAAACATGGGCAGATAAAGATGCTTACGACAAAGTAGCTGGTCAACTGATTGACTCATTTAAAGAAAACTTCAAAAAATTCGGTGATGATGTAAAAGAAATCGCTGAAAAAGGCGGATTCTAAACTCCGCATCATAATATAAAACGCACATTGATTATTTAATCAATGTGCGTTTTTCTATATAGATACATTATACAATCATCTTTAAGTAATCGACTTTTATCGGTTTCTTTTATTTCTTCAACGGAGTGAAACAATATCGGACCTTTCGTTTCTAAATAGTCACTTTTTTCTTCTATATCAGATAACTCTACACGATAGACCGCTTTATAAAACGGTGTTGTTTCGTGAACTTTATACGTCCCGAGATACTCGACAGTTTTAACGACTCCCCCAGTCTCTTCAAATACTTCCCGTTTTAACGCTTCTATAATCGTTTCACCCGCTTCTACTTTTCCTCCTGGGAATTCAATACCACGTGTTTTATGTCGAGTAAAGACATATTTATTATTATAAATTGGAATTGCAAGACAATGTGTCGCTTCAATTGATTCATCAAAAAACAACTCTACTACATTACCATTGTCATCTATAAACTGCTTCATCTGCTCACCTCAATTGAAATTAAAGTTGCTATTCTGTTATATTAAATTTAATAAGAAAAGATGGTGCACATGAAAAAAATAATCTTACAAATGATTCGCTTTTATCAGCGGTATATTTCACCTATGTCTCCCCCATCATGTCGATTTTACCCGACGTGTTCTCAATATGCGATTGAAGCGGTGGAAGAACACGGTGCATTTAAAGGGAGTTATTTAGCTATTCGCCGTATTTTAAAATGTCATCCGCTTCATAAAGGTGGATTTGACCCTGTCCCTCCTAAAAAGAAGAAGTAGATGTTGTGATATACGCCTCTCGGTTTAATTTTCTAGAAATTTTACCAGATGGCGTATATTTTATTTCTTTAACGACTATAATTTCTTTTGGATGCTTATAACGTGCTAAATGTGTGTTAAAAATATTGATGAGTGCTCTCTCATCAATATTTTCCTCAATGAGTAAAACAGGAACTTGTCCCCACTCTTCATCTTCTTTTTTAACAACAACACACGTTTTTAAATCTGTATATTGTAAGACGATATCTTCGATTTCTTTTGGATAAATATTTTCTCCACCACTAATAATTAAATCATCTCTACGATCTAATATATATAAATATCCACCTTTAACTTCGGCGATATCTCCAGTATTAAAAAAGCCATCTTCTGTAATCATTTCAGCATTTAAATATCCACTCGTGACATTTTCACCTTTAACGAGCAACTCATTATTCTCATTGACACGGATATTTTCATTGGTTTTACCTACCGTACCCGTTAATATATTGTCATCATCATAGGATACAATAACAATTTGAGAACACGTTTCTGTCATACCAAAACTATTAAATACCGGTAATTTAAATTGAAGTGCCTCGTTTAGTAATTTAGGTGTCGTATTTGCTCCACCCATTAAAATCGCTTTTAAGCGAGATAAATCCGTGCTATGAATCATTTTGTCGTTCATAATCCGAGATAACATAATCGGTACAAATGACGTATGTGTCACTTTATAGCGTTCAATATCATTTAAAACGTGTTTAGAATCGAATCTATTATGGATAATTAACGTACACCCTGAAATTACTGCACGCATTAATATCGAAAAGCCCGAGATGTGAAATATCGGATTGACCATGAGCCATGTACTATTCTCATCATAATTTAACCCATTCATCGCATTTATATGAGACGCATAATGGTTTAAATACGTTTGAGTCACGGCTTTCGGTCGTCCTGTCGTCCCACTCGTAAACATGATTGATAATATATCATCATCATTTGCTTCAACCTCTTCATATGATGCTTTATCGTGCTGTATGATTTCTCTATAGTAGATGACGTTTACGTTCACTTTATTTAAAACGTCTGAGTCAATCGTTGAAAAAATTGTATCGACATTAACGTCCATTAGTTGATTGTTAATTTCTTCAGATGAAAGACGTGTGTTCACCATGACGATTTCGATATGACGCTCAATTAAACTATGTATTAAAATCGCACTATCTACACTGTTATCTATAAATAACCCAACTCTTTTAATGTTAGGAATTCTTTGAGAGAGATCGTGTACTTTATCTTGTAATTGTTTATAAGTTAAATGTAAGTCTTCGTAAATGACCGCGATCTTTTCCGGATAATTTTTTGAATTACGGTGAAGCCAGTGATTCAATATAAACACTCCTTTAACTATCCTATTATATCAAATCTTTAAAGTGACTCGTATCATTTAGACAATCATTAGAAAAAATGATAAATTATAATTAAGAAAACAACGAGGGAGACGAAATTATGGCAGGCCATTCAAAATGGAATAACATTAAACAACGTAAAGGTGCCCAAGATAAAAAACGCGGTAAAATCTTCCAAAAGTTATCGCGTGAAATTTATATGGCAGCAAAACAAGGTGGCGGAGATCCAGATACGAATCCAGCACTACGTTTAGCTATGGACCGTGCACGTTCAGAAAATATGCCTAAAGACAACATTACACGTGCAATCGACAAAGCAACATCATCTGGCTCTGGTGAAAACTACGATCCAGTAATGTATGAAGGATACGGCCCAAGTGGTGTCGGTATTTTAGCAGAAGCATTAACAGATAACCGTAACCGAACAAACACAAACGTACGTATCGCATACAATAAAAACGGTGGAAACATCGGTGAAGCGGGTTCTGTAAGTTATATGTTTGAACGTAAAGGATATATTGTAATCGAACGTAGTACGACAGAAGACGATGAAGAAACAATGTTATTAGAAGTGCTTGAAGCAGGTGCTGAAGAGTTAGAAACGAGCGATGAAGTATTTGAAATCTTCACTGAACAAGCAGACTTCGCACAAGTGAGAGACCATTTAGAAGAAAAAGGATACACGTTAGCACAAAGTGAATTAACGATGATTCCGATGAATACAGTCGCATTAAGCGATGAAGACTATGAAATTTTAGAAAACATACTCGACGCGCTCGATGATGATGACGACGTAACTGACATCCATCATAACGCAGTACGTGCAAGTGAAGAATAAAATAGAAATTCCACTTAAGTTTAGTAGCTTAAGTGGAATTTTTTTATATTATAAACTCTCTTTTTATACATAATAAATTCAAAATATCATCATTAAAATTTAATGTGAATTCTGTTAAAACACACTCCCTATTTTGAAATAAAAAAGAAATAATACCCATTTTTTATTACTAAGCGCTAACAACTCAATGAGAATTCAATGAAAAGTATTGAGTGTTAATTTTCTTTTCTCTATATTAAATGTGCTCTCGTATTGATATAGAGCACATTATATCTAAAAGTGATAACACTTGAAAGCGAATGATTTTATTGAAATTTTTATTGATACTGATTTTGTATCCAGCAATTATGTCTATGTACTGGACAATCGGATCTTCCCTTTACTTTATTAGGTATGAGTTATTTTCAAAAAGTCGACCGATTCCATCAGATTTAAAAGGAATCACATTTGTCGTCGCTTGTTTTAATGAACAAGATACGTTAGAAGAAACACTTACATCCCTAGTACATCTCGATTATCCTTTAAAAGAAATTATTATGGTCAATGATGGGAGCACTGACTATACAGCTGCAAAATTAACTGACTTAAAAAGTCGCTATGATTTTAAATTTATTAATTTAAAAGAAAACAAAGGTAAAGCAAATGCATTAAATGAAGCGGTTAAAGAAGCATCGTATGATTACGTTCTATGTATAGATGCGGATACTGTAATTTTTGACGGCGCACCCCAGTATATGATGACACATATGTTAAACGACAATTCGATCGGTGCAGTTACAGGTAACCCAAGAATTCGTAATAAGGACTCTATGCTTGGAAAAATACAAGTCGTTGAATACGCGAGTATTATTGGTGGTATTAAACGTGCACAAAGTTTAGCAGGTGCAATCAACACTGTTTCAGGTGTATTTACATTGTTTAGAAAAGAAGCACTAGAAGACGTCGGTCTGTTTGATACGGATATGATCACTGAAGATATCGCTATGTCTTGGAATCTGCATTTAAATGATTGGAAAATCCTTTACGAGCCACGCGCGATGTGTTTTATGCTCGTTCCTGAAACGCTTGGTGGTTTATGGAAGCAAAGAGTGCGTTGGTCTCAAGGTGGTCATGAAGTTATTATTCGTGATTTTAAAAATATTATCAAAAAGGGACAATTCCCGCTTTATCTATTACTGTTAGAATCTCTACTTTCAATTTTATGGATTTATATCATATTGCTAACATTGTTCTTTACAGTAATGAGGTTAGATTTACTAAATATTTTTAGTGTTAGAGAACAATTAAGTTTACTCGTCATCAGTGCTTTAATATTAACGTTCTTTAATATTATTCAGTTTTTAGTCGCTTTATTTATCGACGTAAAGTACGAACGTAGAAATATTATTGGCCTTCTCTTTTTAAGTTGGTATCCAACGGTTTACTGGCTAATTAACGGTCTCGTCGTATTGTTTGCATTACCGAAAGCACTAAAGCGTAAGAAAGGAGAGTTTGCGACATGGACAAGCCCAGACAGAGGAGACATCCAGTAGTACACTCCAATCTGAACCTTTTAAGAGAAACAATTCTTTATGTGAGTTCTATTCCATTATGGCTATATTGTTTATTCGTTATTTACATTACATCTATGACACTTTTAAATATTAATACAGAGTTCGTACAGCTCGCTAGAATCTCAATGTCTATCAGTCGTACAGATTATATCGATATGTTTAAATCCGTGTTTTACTTCATAATTGTTATAGTAATTTTCTTCGTTGTGAGATTTATTCAATCGTTTAAAGAGGAAAAATTATGAAGAAATTGTGTATAGCTCTACTACTTACATTCATGATATTTATGAATATACCAAACGATGTCAAAGCATCTGAGGAGTGTCTCGCGTTAAATTATCATCGCATCCGTGAAGAAACACTTCTATATAAATTGCTCAAAGTCATTGCACCAAACAAAGAGCAAGATATCTATAGTGTCACAACTGATGAGTTTGAGCGGCAGATGAAATGGCTCGTAGATCACGATGCAACGTTTGTTAATGCAGAAGAGTTAGAATTTTACTACGAAAAAGGAGAATTCCCTAAGCGATGTGTTTGGGTGAATTTCGATGATCTGGATGATACGGTTTTAAATGCTGAAGAAATATTGAAAAAGTATGATATAAAAGCTACAGGTTTTGTTATCACTGGCCAAGTCGGTAACGATAATTATTTAAATTTAACTTTATTAGATCTCGACGGTTTAAAGAAACTCTATAAAACAAATCGATGGGAATTTAGCTCTCATACAAATAACTTACATTTCATGGATAAACATCATAAAACCATTTTAAATAGAACAGAAGATCAAGCGTTAACAAAAGATATTAAAACGAGTAATGCTTACCTTAAAAAACATTTTAACGAAACCAATCATCGACTCGCCTATCCGTATGGCTATGTCGATGATTCCAAATTAAGTGCGATTAAAAGTGCAGAAATTGTATACGGCTATTCACTTCAGGAAGCACCTATTCGAACAGACAGTCATCCTTATTATTTGCCTCGCATTTTAATTACAGAATCTTCGTTTAAAAAACTTGTGGAAGAATGGGATGAATTTAAATGAAAAATAAGAAACTAGAGCTCGTATACGTACGTGCAATAATATGTACTTCGATTGTATTAACGCATATTTTAACGTCTTATACAATACAAGAAGCGACGGAGACAGTTGAGTATGAATACTTATATATCATACGAAATATATTTATTTTTGGAGTGCCATGTTTTTTAATTTTAAGTCAACTACTGGTGACTGCAAGGTATGATTATATACCTTATAACTTTATAAGAAAAAGAATTGTTTATGTGTTTATACCGTACTTTTTTGTCGGCATTTTATACGCTTATACTATGAAATATGGCAGTGATGAGAGTTTCATCGAAATCTATAAAGATGCTGTAATCATCGGAAACTGGTACGGGTATTTTATTATCATATTTTTATTTACGATTTTACTCAATTTACTTTTTAAAAGGATACCTCTAAAAATATTCGGAAATATTTGGGTCTTGTTTAGTGCACTCATAGTCCAAGTCGTGTTCTTCTATGTAAGAAATCACTATGACTGGTTCCAAGAGTTTTTAATACATGACTATCCATTAAATGAGCACACGTTCTTTCTAGGCTGGATATTCTACTACTTTTTAGGTGGCTTTATTGGCTATCATTATGATAATGTAATCAAGTTCTTAGAGGATTATCTAGTGATCGTCATCGCAGCTTCAATATTAGCGTTTGTCATTTTCGTCATGTACTTTAACCACGATTACTATACAGTTCAAAGTTTTGCAGGAAAACTCATACCGTATAATACAATGATGTTTTTCTTAGTACTCGGAATAGCGATTCATTGTAATACGATTGCTTATTCTTACGTCGTATTTGTGTCGCATTTCTCATACCAAATTTATTTACTTCATCCGTTATATTTAAATAGCGTGTATGACGTCACTCGACCATTTGTAGATTCAACACTTGCATTCATATTAATAACACTGTTCGTTGTTCAAACAAGCATCATCGGATTTTCAATATTCGTTCATACATTCTCAGTAACACGAATTTTATTTGGTACGAGAGATTTTAAATATATATTTAAAGAAATAGATGCAAAATATCTATCATAAAAAGAGCTACTTCCCATAAAATTTTGGGAGGTAGCTCTTTTCATTTTCATATGTCAATAATCCAATAAATTAAAAATCACTCAGTTTATCTATTTTGTTGTAGAGACTAGTCCACTGAGATTTAAGATATTTAGTTGATTCATCAAATAACTTTTGTCTCGCATCATTTTGTTCATCATCATATTTTTTACGTGTAAATTCACCCTTGTACTCCAAAGGAAACTGACCATTAGGTGGACTAAAAGTGTCGCATTCATATATTTTAATCGGTGTCATTTTGGTTTTATGATACAAATCATTTGTATATTTTATAAGATGATCTGTATTTTCAATTTCTGACAGTCTGAATTCAAGTAAATTTTTCGCTTCCAGTGCTGGATAAGTCAACTCAAAATAATTTTCACTTATTGATTGTAAGTTGTTTTTATAACCCTCCTCATCTCGAATTCGATGAAGTAAATTATTGTATACAACCTTCTTTAGTTCACTGACTTTTAATAAGTAGTCACTAGTTAACTGTCTGATATCCTCAATTCTCTCTTTTTGAGACTCAACAATAACCTTCACTTCTAACTCTCTTGTATGTTGTTCATTCAATTGCTTCAATTGCTCAGCGAATTGTTGTCTTTGTTGTTCTATTATCTCTTTATGTCGTATATTGGTATCTTCGATTTCACGTTCTCTAAATTTCGCCATTTTCAAAAATTGATAAACACTAAGGAAAAGATTTATACCAACTAAAATATATAGTAACCAGTGTGAAGAATTGCTACTTACTAAAGCTTCTGAAGCTTGTACTCCTGCATTCATGAAAACACTCCTTTAAATAATTAATCATCTCTTTATAATAAAGTTGATTTTCTTATCAAAATAATGTCGTTATATTATTTTGCATCAAATTAAATAATTTAATTTTATACAAATCCCTTTTGTATTAAAGCACCATTCATTTCGTTGACAATTAAGCCTTTTGCGTAAACGAAACAGACACCTTCTTTATACAAATCGTTTTTATATAAAATTAATAAAAACGATTTTACGCAAAACTCATTTGCGTAAACTTAATCCTTTATTTCTCTTTTTAAGGTTTTAAAAATGATTAACAACGCACCGAGAATGACTGGTCCTGCCATTAATTTTTGAAATACTGGATCATTTGGCATAATAGAAGTAAAACTATTGAGAAATACATATATGATGATTAAAAACAGTACGACTACATCTACGAATTTCATAAGTCACCTTCTCTTTATGTATATTTAATAAGTAAACATTAATCAATGTTGATATTTTATCCTCTTAAATCTATTATATACAATTTACAAACTTTAGGGTAGTATATTGTGATTTCCATAAAAAATACCGTCCTTATACTAGGACGGTATTTATATTATTCATTCACTTATTGTGCTTTAAATTGTTTAAGCATTTCTCGTACTTCATCTGTATTTTTAGTGCTTATTAATGCGTGTCTTAACTGACTCGCTCCTCTAAAGCCTTTGACATATATTTTAAAGAATCTGTGTAACGCTTGAAACGGACGTTCTTCGAGTTCTTTTGAGTATTTGTCATGTAGATCTAAGTGCAAATAGAGTAGTTCGAGTAATTCGTCGCTTGAATGTTCTTTCGGTTCTTTTTCAAAAGCAAATGGATTATGGAATATCCCTCGCCCAATCATCACACCATCTACTCCATATTTTTCAACGAGTTCTAAACCTGTTTTACGGTCAGGGATATCTCCGTTTATTGTGAGTAACGTATTCGGTGCGATTTCGTCTCGTAATTGTTTAATTTCTGGAATTAGCTCCCAATGTGCGTCAACTTTACTCATCTCTTTACGTGTACGTAAATGGATAGATAAGTTCGCAATATCTTGTTTTAAAATATGCGTTAGCCACGGCTTCCATTCGTCTATTGACGTGTACCCAAGTCTCGTTTTTACACTTACTGGAAGTCCCCCAGCTTTTGCTGCTTCTATTAAATCAGCTGCAACGTCTGGTCGTAAGATTAGACCACTTCCCTTGCCGTCACCAGCGACATTTGGGACTGGACATCCCATATTTAAATCGATCCCTTTAAATCCTGCTTTGGCCATACCGATACTCATCTCACGGAAGAACTCCGGTTTATCACCCCAAATGTGTGCAACCATTGGTTGTTCATCTTCAGTAAATGTTAAACGACCACGCACACTTTTATTACCTTCAGGGTGACAGTAACTTTCAGAGTTCGTAAACTCTGTAAAATAAACGTCTGGACGAGCCGCTTCTCCAACGACATGTCTAAAGATGACGTCCGTCACATCCTCCATCGGTGCAAGCACAAAAAATGGTTTCGGAAGATCGTTCCAAAAATTCTCTTTCATCTATCGTTCAATTCCTCTCAAACACAGTTAAAATACTAATTATTATAACGTAATATTGTACCCACCAGTTATACCATAAATTTGTCCTGTCGTGTAGCTACTTTCTTCACTACCTAAAAGTACATAAACTGATGAGAGCTCTACTGGTTGACCAGCTCTACCAAGTTGTGAACCTTGTCCAAATGTTGGTATTTTACCTTCAAGTTGCCCACCGTCTAATTGAAGTGGTGTCCAGATTGGACCAGGAGCGACTCCGTTTACTCGAATTCCTTTTTCACTAAAGTACTGAGCGAAGTTTACGACTAAGTTTGAAATGGCACCTTTTGTCGCTGCATAATCCAGTAATTGTTTAGATGGATTAAATGACTCAACAGACGTCGTTAAAATAATAGATGCACCAGGTTTTAGATGTTTTTCAGCTTGTTTAATTGCTTCAAACATACTAATGACGTTCACTTGAAATGTGTTTTTTACTTGTTCGATTGATAAATCTTCTAACTTCTCTTGAGCGAATTGCTCTGCTGAGTTTAAAACTAAAACGTCTAATCCACCAAGGGCTTCTACAGCATCTTCTACTACTTTTGCCGCTTCTCCGTCATTACGAAAATCTGCTTTTAAAGTCACAGCTTTTTGACCTAAATTGTTAATGAAATCCTCAACTTCTTTAGCATCTTTTTCTTCACCTGGAAGATATTGAATGGCAACGTCTGCACCTTCTTTAGCATATGCGATTGCTGCCGCACGTCCAATACCTGAATCTCCTCCAGTAATGAGTGTTTTTAACCCTTTCATACGACCGTGTCCTGTATACGTTTCTTCACCAGTATCAGGAACTGGTGTCATTTCAGTTTGTAACGCAGGTCCTTTTTGATTTTGATCTGGAAAATCATTATATTCAAATTTTGTTCTTGGGTTTTGTAAATGTGTCATGAAAAAACTCCTCTTTTAAAATTTACTTATTCTATACCCTATTTTTTTAATTTTAAAAATGTTTCTCGTAGTCTTTCATATCATGTAATATATAATTAATAAAAACTAAAGAGTGAAGCCTATGATATTAAATGTTCAACCGAAAACGCAACTTCTCCCTTTCCCAATGATTATGGGGTGTGAGTCAACAGTTGCATCGATGCTTTTAGAATATAACGGCATCAACTATTCACCAAAAAAACTTGCTGAGCTAATGCCAAAACATGCGGATGATCCAAGAATTGGATATGTGGGGCATCCGAGCTTTTTATATTTTAACGTACATCAAACGATTTTCCCAAGACCGCTCGGTCAATTTTTAAAATCTTTTGATGACAAAATTGTTGTACATTCTAAAATGACGATGAAAGAGATTGAAGACGTACTCGATACGAAGCAACCGATTATTATGCTTCCAACGAATAATTTTAAACGTCCAAAGTATAAGACGTTTCAGTTATCAACAGGATCTTTTAGAACGGTATCAAATATACATGCGATCCTTTTAATCGGATACGATGAACAACACTATTTCTATATCGATCCTATATTATTTCAGTTTAAATTTTTACATTTACCAGCATTATGGCCAAGTAAACGTCAGATTTTTAAAATACGTAAATCGAAATTTTATAAAGGATATGTAAACGGTGAAAACGACGTTGTATACAGGGAGGTCAGTCTACATGAATAAAACATTAAAACACGTCTGGCCAAAATTTAAGTACGTGTTAATATTTGCGATCATTTTAATCGTTACGAATTTACTATTTAAAGAAATTCGAACAATTAACTTTAAAGAAACGATTAAAGAATTTCAAAATCTAGATACGTTAAGCTTTACGGGTATTGCACTCATTGGGATTTTAGCAATTTTTTCTTTATCTCTATATGATTTACTATTACGACGTGCAGCACACATAGATTTACCCGTTCGCACTGTTATTATTATTAGCTTTATCGTTAATGCGCTCAATAACTTAATCGGATTTGGATCGTTAATCGGCAACGGTATTCGTATTATGATGTATCAACCGAAAACTGAAAATAAAAATCTAATTAAATATATATCACTCGTTTTATTATCATTTGTGAGTGGGCTCGGTATTTTTAGTATTTGTGTCATTACAAAAATGATTGATATTTCTCACTATAGTTTAGAGTACAAAGGTGCTCAACTATTAATGTATGCGATGGCTCTTTTTGTTATTGTTTTTATTTTATTCACGATATTGAAACCGATCGGAACAGATCGACTATTTGGTATTAAAGTCGTTTCTATCTCTACAATTGATTGGATTTTAGCAAGTGGAATTTTACTGATTATCTTTAAATTACTGGATGCTGATATGTCATTTAGTTTATTCTTTGCGGTATTTACGATTTCATCGATTATCGGATTACTCAGTATGATTCCGGGTGGATTAGGTGCATTTGATTTAGCATTTATTTCACTTTTAAGTTCACACGGTATTCCGAGCGAAAAAATATTACTTGCATTATTAATCTATCGATTTGTCTATTACATCGTACCGTTTATGATCGCGTTAACACTCATTATGAGTAATTTACCGACGATTATGAGTACATATATTAAAGACAACGATTCTTATACGACACATTTAATACAGTCATACGTTAAACATATACCAAGCGCAGTGACAGCGATTATTTTACTCATCACAGCGTTCGTACATTTAACAGGTAGTGTCATTATCTTATACAATATATCATTTGACCATTCGTCAGTGTCATTCATCATGTATACAGTAGTAATCACCGGTGCAATGTTGCTTGTTATATTTTCATACGGAGTGTTTAAACAGTCGTTACGTGGTATGTTGATGGCCCTAATCGGTGCAGCAATGCTATGTGTCGGTGTGTTGTTTACTTACGGAACTGTCGTCAGTGTTATATGGCTTGTCACAATTATCGTCATGCTATTTAACCAGATGAAAAACTGCCGTTACATCATATATCCACTAGAACCAAAGCGATATGGATTATTATTTATGATGTTCGTGTCAGGTTCAGTATATACGTATTTTATTTCACGCATATCTCTTAAAGAATCATTTAAAAGTATAACACTCGTTGAATCTATAACTTTAATGACCGTTGTGCTCGTTGGATTAGCGATTCTTTTATCCGCAATTTTAAAATCTCGTATTAAACGTGAACTCGGTCAATTACTCGGTCAATGTATTGATAAAAATGATGTTCGTGAGATTTTAAACACATATGGTGGGAACTATTTAAGCCACCTCGCATTTAGCGATGATAAATATATATTTAGTAATGAAACTAAGAACGCCTTTATTATGTTTAGTATCACGAAAGACCGTGCAGTTGTTCTCGGAGATCCTGTTGGAAACGAGGATTCTTTTGAAGACTTATTAATGGAGTTTTACGACACGTATCAACCACTCGGATTGCGCATCGTATTTTATCAGGCACAGGAAAAATATTTGCCGCTCTATCATAATTTCGGTAATGTGTTCTTTAAGCTTGGTGAGGAAGCTGTAATCCCGTTAGATAATTTTACTTTAAGTGGTAAAAAGCAGCGCGCATTCCGTGCGACGATGAATAAATTTGAAAAAGAGGGATACTCTTTTGAAGTCGTAGACACGTTATCTGAAAAAGATTACAACGCATGTTTACGTGTGAGTAATCATTGGCTCGGTGTAAAAAATGAGTTGTCATTTTCTGTCGGTCAATTTGAAAAAGACTATGTAATGGCTGCACCAGTCGGTTTAGTGCGTGACGAAATCTATAACGTCGTCGGATTTTGCACTTTCATGCCTGTCGATGACGAACGACTATCCGTCGATTTAATTCGTTGGAGCCCAAATGTCGACTTACCAATGATGGACGTTTTATACATTAACATGCTACTTTACGCACAAAATCATGGCTATAAATACTTTAATATGGGGATGGCGACATTATCTAACGTCGGATTAAATAAATACGGTTACTTACGAGAAAAATTTGCAGCAATCGCTTATGAAAAACTCGGAGACTACTATAGTTTCAGTGGTTTACGTCATTATAAATCTAAATTTAAACCACATTGGGAGACACGATATTTAGTGTATAAAAAATATGACTCGATATTATTAAATATTATTCGAGTTCTTCAAACAATCCATAAAAAATAATCTCAAGTTCAATTGAACTTGAGATTTTTTATTCATAAATTTATGGGAATTTAGGGAATTGATCAAAGTCTGGTGAACGTTTTTCTTTAAACGCATCGCGACCTTCTTTTGCTTCATCTGTCGTGTAGTAAAGAAGCGTTGCGTCACCAGCGAATTGTTGAAGCCCAGCGAGTCCATCAGTATCAGCGTTCATCGCTGCTTTTAAGAAACGAAGTGCTGTTGGTGAATGTTGCATCATCTCTTCACACCATTTCACTGTTTCGTCTTCTAAATCTTCTAGTGGTACAACCGTGTTTACTAAGCCCATGTCTAACGCTTCTTGTGCGTCATATTGACGGCATAAGAACCAAATTTCACGTGCTTTTTTATGTCCTACAATACGTGCTAAATAACCTGAACCGTAACCAGCATCAAATGAACCTACTTTTGGTCCTGTTTGTCCAAATCTTGCGTTATTCGCAGCAATTGTTAAATCACACACAACGTGAAGTACGTGTCCACCACCAATTGCATATCCAGCAACCATTGCGACAACTGGTTTAGGCGTTACACGAATTAAACGTTGTAAGTCTAATACGTTTAAACGTGGGATTTGGTCGTCTCCAACGTATCCACCGTGCCCGCGTACTTTTTGGTCTCCACCTGAACAAAACGCTAAGTCACCTTCACCAGTTAAAACAATCACAGAAACGTTCTCGTCATCTCGCGCGCGACTCATCGCGTCGATCATTTCTGAAACAGTTAACGGTGTGAATGCGTTACGCACTTCCGGTCGGTTGATCGTAATTTTAGCGATACCGTTATAAAATTCGTACTTAATTTCTTTATATTCCTTTAATGTTTTCCACTCACGTGTCATTGTTTTCCCTCCGATAAAAATTCGTGGCATAGTTTTACGAATGTCTCTTTATTTTCAAGGTGGACGTTATGGCCACACCCTTTAAATATATGTAAGCGACTATTTTTAAGTTGCTTATTCATATTATCTCCAATTTTAACAAACTTTTCATCTTTTTCACCGGCGATAATTAAAACGTCGTTATCTTTATTTAAATCGTCCCAATAATGTGGCTGAATACCTGTTCCGTATTTACGTAGACTATCTGCTGCTTCAATATTATTTTGACTCAGTCTTTCTTCTCGTTGCAATAAAAAAGATTTTTCATCTAACAGTTTTTGACTTTGAAATAACGGTAACTCTTCCCATTCATCTATAAACGCTTTAAAATCTGTTTCAAGTCGCTCTCTACGTGATTCGTCGATTTTAATACGCGCATGTCGTCGGTCTACTTTACTCATTCCTGGCGACGTGGATTCTAATATAAATTTAGAAAATCGTTCACTATAATTTGCAAGTAGTGACACTGCAACACGCCCGCCCATCGAGTATCCGTACACATGAACATGTTTTAAATGTAATGTATCGATAAGCTGAACAATACTTTTAGCAATATGATTCATATCATAATCAATACCGACACTTTTCGTTTTCCCAAAGCCAGGTAAGTCTATAAGTAAAGTGTTCACATCAGTAAATGCTTTAGCAAGTTTTCTCATAGAACGTAAATCTGATAAAAAACCGTGTAAAATGATTAGCGTTTCGTCGTGACCATGATCATTAAATTCATAATTAAAATTTAACATGTTGAACGAGTGCCTTTACCTTTTGTTTTAAATCATTATGCTGCTTTACGTTATCTTCACGGTCTGTTTTAATTTCAATGAAGTTACGACCTTTTTGATTTAAAATTTCCTCTGTTAAATCATCTACGGATTTAATTAAATGATAATTAAATCCATATAATTTCGCTGCATGTGAAAAGTCTAAATCAAGCGGTGTTCCAAACAATCTCTCGAAGTGTATGTCGTGCTCTTTTTGAGGTAAATAACTAAAAATATTACCGCCATTATTATTAAAACAAATGACTGTGCCGTCTATCTCTTCAAGCTTCGACATGACAAGACCATTAATATCGTGGTTTAATGACACGTCTCCGATAATTAACGTCATCGGCATCTTCGTTCCAACACCAAATGCCGTTGAGACAACACCATCTATACCGTTTGCTCCGCGATTTGCTAATATATTTAATCGATTAAATACATCATACCGTTCAAAGTCACGAATCGGCATACTACTTGAGACGAATAACGTTCGATCATTATTAGTTCTTTTAATAATTTCATACATATAGCGTCCTTCGTCGTCATAGTTTTCAATTTCATCATTGATCAACTGCTTAATATCTCTATCGACTTCGTATAGTACATCCACTGAATGATCCGATTCAATGAGTAACGCATCTAACGTTTGTTTAACGTCACCAACATAAGTGACGTCTGGAGTTTTCGGAAATGTTTTAACATCGATAAACTCACTTATTAATATTTGTTTTAAAGACGTCTGTTTTAAAAATTGATTTGTCGATTTGGACGTCACCGCTTCACCGATACGTAATATAAAATCAAACTGTGATTCTAATTCATTACGTTGTTCATCTGTTAAATTCATAAATATTAAGTCATGTGTTGTAACAACACGTGATAACTTCGTGCGCTCACTGACTCTTGGGTCCATTATAAACGTGAGTTGCTTATACTTTTCAAAGTCAATCTTTTCTAAACTACAGTCCGTTTCACCAATAATGACTAATCCATTTCCTAGTAACGGCTCTATATTCGATTCTACAGTAATAGATTCTTGAATGAGTTGTTCTCTAAAAAAGAAATCTGTTCGATTTATATTTGGCATTAACGGTTCACGAACCGGAATATTAATGTGTACAGGACCTTTTAAAATCCCGTCAAAATACTGACTCGCTTGAAGTACACGATCTTCAACGTGAGACATATTATATTCACTTTCGTCAGCAATCGGAAGTTCTGTTTCAAATTTTACATAGTTCGAAAACATATTCGTTTGTTTAATCGCTTGTGGTGCGCCGACATCTCTTAATTCATGTGGGCGGTCTGACGTTAAAACGACTAACGGAATGTGCATTAACCCCGCTTCAGACACACTCGGTACGTAGTTTGCTGCTGCTGTTCCAGAAGTACATAGTATGCCGACTGGTTGTTTTGATGCTTTACTTAACCCGAGCGCAAAAAAACCTGCACCACGTTCGTCTGGGTGAATATATGTTTTAATATGTGGATGACATTCACATGCGATCGCAATTGGTGTCGAACGAGATCCTGGACTAATGACGATTTCTGTCATCCCTTTACTGTATAACGCGTCGACTAACGTAAAAATTTGTTCAGTTAAGGCTTCTTGATGATTCATTCTAGCGCCTCCAATACATCTAACATCGGTCTAAATTTCGTTCTAGTCTCTTCGTATTCAGATTCTCCTGTAGATCCTTTCACAATTCCAGCTCCAGCATAAAGCGTCGCACTTTTACCTGTAATGCGCATCGAGCGCAGTGCTACTGCAAACTCAGCTTCGTTAGACTTTGAAATGACGCCAATAGGTGCTGCGTATAATCCACGCGTAAAGTATTCTTTTTCCTTTATATATTCTAACGCACGATCCTTTGGTAACCCTCCGACAGCAGGCGTTGGATGCAAGGCGTGTAAGACGTCGAACAAGTTGCTTTCCTTATTAAGTGTCGCTTCGATTGGTGTATATAAATGATAAATAAATTTATTTTCTAATATACGCGTATCGTCATAATAAACTGAACATGTATAAGGTTTTAAGTCTTCGACGATTGAATCCCTGACGACGATATGTTCAAAGTGGTTTTTTTCATCGTTTAAGAAATCTTTTTTATTTTGTTCGTTTACCGTGTCGTCATCTTCTCTACGAATCGATCCAGCGATTGCGTGCGTCGAGAGTTTTTCATCTTTTAAGTAAAATAGCTTCTCTGGTGTTTTAGAAACGAACGTCGACGTCCCACGTTCATAAAATATCTTGAAAGTATCTGACTCTACTTTTAAACGGTTAATTAAAAAATTTGGATCAATTTCATTTTCAAATCGAATAAGTAATTCTCTCGATAAAACGACTTTTTCAAAGTCATCATCTAAAATGTCCACTGTATTGTCAACAAGTGCTTTCCAAGCTTTTGGATAAATTTCATGATGGCTCGATATTTCTGGAAATCTGAAGCGAGGCTCTGCCACTTCGATTCCACGCAACGTATTCACGATTAATTCAGCTAAATTTTCTGTTTGAAGGTCTTCTTTCTTTAAAATAAGAAACGCTTCCTGATTGTGTAAATCAAATTGCCATGATGCAAGGATAAACTCGACCATTTTAAAATCGATCCATTCATCAGTCGTTTTTTTATCGTCAAAACGTGTGCCACCAAATAAGTGGATATCCCCGACTAATCCATCATTTAATTTAACATGTTGAATATTATTAAATAGGCCATTTTTTTGAGTGTTTAAAATGTCCGCATTAAATTGTTTACGATTAATTGAATCGATATAGTCAACACCTATTACGTTAATATCCGCTTCACGTGATTTAAACCAGTATCTTTCGCCTTTTTTATGATTAAAGTGCATAAAGATTTTGGACGGCGTTATATCGAAATCTTTCGTACTAAAATGTAATGCCAAATATGATGTGTTTGAATCTATACCAATCTCATCAATAAGTGATTGCGAGGACTCAATATGCATTATACTCACATTCCTTTAATATAATTACTTTATATTTTATCATCTTTCCAAAAAACTGTGTACATAGTTCGCCATAAAGTATGATAGAATGTTGTACAGTTATCTTTAAAAGGAGATTTAAAATGCAACATGCAGATGTTCTTACCGGATACAAAAAATATATTAGTTTAACACGTCCTCATACATTGACCGCGGGATTTGTCCCTGTGTTTGTTGGGACAGCGGCAGTACTTCCATTTGGAAATGTAAACTTTTTAATGTTTTTCTTAATGTTAACTGCGACAATTTTAATTCAATCCGCAACAAATATGTTTAACGAGTACTACGATTTTAAACGTGGACTCGATAGTGCAGATTCTGTTGGAATCGCCGGTGCCATCGTACGAAATGGTATTACACCGAGACGTGTGTTAACTTTCGCACTTACATTTTACTTTATTGCAGCGATTATTGGATTATACATTGCATACGAAACTTCTTGGTGGTTACTCGTCATTGGTGGTATATCGATGGCTGTCGGATACTTATATACAGGCGGGCCAATCCCTATTTCTTGGACACCTTTTGGTGAAGTATTTTCAGGAGTATTTATGGGACCTGTCATTATTCTTATTACGTTTTACATCCATTTACAAGAATTACATATGTTTCCATTCGTATTATCTTTACCAATTATGATTACAATCGGCTTGTTAAATATGTTTAACAACATTCGTGATCGCGTAAAAGATGCACAAAGTGGACGACGTACATTCGTCATTCTCGTAGGTAAAGATACGGCTACTCAAGTCGTTAACTTTTTACTAATACTATGTTTTGCATTCGCAATTATTATGGCTTTTACAAATTTATGGCCATCATTATTTTTACTTTTACCGTTACTTTCATTTAAATTGTATAAAAAAACAATGCAGCTTTTAAGAGACGGAGATTCACCAGTAGAGCTCATTACAGCGATGGCTGCGATGGGCAAATTCAACACGATTTACGGTTTATTACTGTCAATAGGCGTATTATTATACGGTTTATTTATACATTAACCATTTACTGAAAATAGCTATAAATTTAATTTGTTCTCATATATACTTAAACTATTCACACAATTTGGAGGGCATAATAATGAGTTTTAAACACTTTTTAGTTGCAGGTGCAGCTTCTACATTACTACTTACTGCTTGTAACACTGATGATAACAAAACAAGCGAAAAAGAGAATGGTACAGAAGAAACTGCAACGACAGAATCAAACGAATCAGTAGTTAAAGACGTTGACGTAAGTGAAAACGACTTAAACGAAACGATTGAATATGACGGCGAGTATGGTAAATACGTAATTACACGTATCGATACTATCGATATCGAACCATCAGATGAAGAAAAAGAAGCAGATGAAAATGCTACAGCTAAGAAAGCTGTCGTCATCGAATATGAATTCACAAACAAGTCATCAATCCCTACTGCAGGAAACGAAGCATTTGCTTTAGACCTTGCGGTACGTCAGTTCTCAGAAACTGGGATGATTGCAACAGATAACTTAACATTAGATATTCCAGAAAATAGTGAATATCACGCACTTGTCAACGACTCTACAAAAACACTTCAAACAGATGAATCTACTAAAGCAGTAGTTGCATATGGTCCAGTAGATCCAGACGAAAACGAAGTGAAAGTTCAGTCTCGCGAAGACGAGTCATTACTTGATCTTGTTTTAAAATTTAAATAATAACTTTTTACAACAGTATGCTGATGATGTGCTACCCAAAAGTTGGACTTTTGGAATTAAGCAGATTGTAAGGTATGTTTCCTGAATTGTTCAGGAGACATGCCTTTTAATTTTAGCTTAATTCTATCTTTATTATAGTATCTAATATATTCATGTACTGCGATCTCTAATGCTTCATATGTCTTGAATACTTCTCCTTTTACTTCAATATCTTCTCTTGATGGGTTTGTATCTTATCAATAGTAAATTATGAAAAAAATGGTTTAAATCAATGTTCTTACTTTAAGTACATGTGTTTAACGTAAATGATAATTAGTTAAATATAAAAAGGTTATCCCAATCAATAGGATAACCTCTTTATACTTTACTTTATGGTTTGGATTCGCCACTTCAAAGAAGAAATGAAATCAGAGCATTGAATGTTCCATTTTCAAACAATATATAAATACCTAGCCCAATGAATACAATTGGTACAATCCAACGTTCATATTTCTCAATTGTTTCCGATATAAAATCGAAGGAAGCTAGACGGTAACTGACATAGCACAAAACTCCAACCATAATAAGAAAGACAATAGTGACAATAAAGATTTCAGACATATTTAAGGTCGTGAAGTACGGTATATAAATGGAAAAGTCATCCGCACTGGAAGCCAATACGATGAAAGTCATCGTCAAAAATAACTGATTAAATTTTCCAGAGGAGAATAAGGATAAAATGCTACTTTCATCTTCATCCTCTTCTCCTTTAATCCATATTTTCACGCCTAGGTAAAGTGGTAAAAGCCCAAGTAGTCCGATAACCCATTGCTGAGGAATTAAATTTACAATCCCCTGTGCAACTAAAAGACTTGCTCCTATCACAATTGCAGTCCCTATATATTGTCCTATCCAAATATGTTTTACCTGACCTTTTTTTACTTGCGAAAACAAAAGAATTAATATGACGAGATAATCAATTCCTGTTGCTACATATACCGCAGTAGCCGTCAGTATCGTCGCGACAATTTTATCATCTCCAATATTTTAGGGATAGGACTTTTCTTCAAAATGAAAAGTCCTTCCGTAAATTGCACACATATAGTACCTATTTATCCTTCACTCTCATCAGTCGCAAACTATTTAATGCTACCAAAATAGTGGCTCCCATATCGGCAAGAATCGCAATCCAAAGGGTTAGCCAGCCTGGAATAACCAATAGTAAGGCAATTATCTTAATTCCGATGGCAAACGTGATGTTCGCTTTGATGATATTTAGCGTTTTCCTGCTAAGTCTTACTGCAAATGGAAGCTTACTTAAATCATCTCCCATTAATGCAATATCAGCTGTCTCGATGGCAGTATCTGTTCCAGCACCGCCCATTGCAATGCCAACAGTGGATGCAGCAAGTGCAGGAGCATCATTGACGCCATCGCCAATCATAGCTACATTACCATGCTCGGCTTTCATTTTTTTAATATAGTCCAACTTATCCTGTGGCATCAATTCGGACTGAATATCAGAAACGCCTACATGAGCACCGATTGCTTCTGCGGTACCTTGATTATCACCTGTCAGCATAATTGTTTGCTTGATTCCTAACTGATGAAGTTTTTGAATCACATTTTTACTTGTTTCGCGGACCTCATCTGCTACAGCAATCACGCCGAGGATTGTTTGGTCCGTTCCAATAATCATGGCCGTTTTCCCTTGGTTTTGTAAAACTTTCACTTTATTTTCAAACTCAAGGCTAAAATCGGAAACATTTAATTCTTTAAAAAGCCTTGGACTGCCAATATAATAGGTTGTTCCATCTATATTCCCTTGAATGCCCCGACCTGTAATAGAAGTGAAGTCTTCCACTCTAACATCGGAATAAGTAATATTATCTTGCTCTGCTTTCTTCATTATTGCTGAAGCAAGTGGATGTTGTGATCGATATTCTAAAGCTGTAATAATGGAAAACAGCTCTTTTTCTTCCACTTGATCATTTAACACTTTAAAATCTGTTACCACTGGTACACCTTTTGTCAGTGTTCCTGTTTTATCAAATGCGATTGCCTTAATGGCTCCTAATTCCTCTAGATAGACACCGCCTTTAATCAACACACCTTTTTTAGCTGCATTTCCAATTGCCGAGACAATCGAGATTGGAGTAGAAATAACTAATGCACACGGACATCCAACTACAAGTATCGCTAATCCTTGATAAACCCAAGTATCCCAACTTCCACCAAAGAATAAAGGTGGAACGACTGCAACGAGCGCCGCAATAACCATAATGATCGGAGTATAATATTTCGCAAATTTATCTACGAATGCTTGCGCTGGAGCGCGCTCCCCTTGTGCTTCCTCAACCAGATGAATAATCTTGGAGATGGTTGTATCCTCTACGTATTTGGTGATTTTTACTTCAAGTAGTCCCTCTTCGTTAAGCGTACCTGCAAATACTTCATCATCTACCGTTTTGGCAACAGGGACAGATTCTCCTGTTATAGCAGCCTGGTTGACAGCCGACACCCCATTTATAATGATCCCATCCATGGCAATTTTCTCCCCTGGTTTGACGATCATAATATCACCCACGGCGATATCGTCCACATGGATCATTATTTCCTGACCATTCCGCCTAACAAGTGCTTCTTTTGGAGCAATATCCATCAATGAACGAATGGACTGTCTTGCTCTATCCATAGAAAAACGTTCAAGTGCTTCACTGATTGCAAAGAGAATGACAACAATGGATGCCTCTGCCCATTCACCAATGATGGCAGCTCCAATAACTGCAACGGTCATAAGGGTTTTCATGTCGAAATCAAAGCGTATCAAATTATGAAAACCAACTTTAAATAGTGAATATCCGCCAATTACAATCGAACTTACAAATAACATGGAAGTTACAAGGTTATCTTCTCCATTTACAAAGTGAGAAAGGTAACCAAAAGCAATCATTAATGTGGCAAACAGCAATGTGCTGTGCTTTTTATAAAACGGTATTTTCTCTTCTTTAAGAGCCTTAGTGTCTTCTTTGACCGCTTGTATCGATGGATTCGCCAGTTTTTCAGGAATTACCTTAAGATTCTCGAAAGCACCTGCTTTTTCAAGCTCTTCAACCGATGCATTTCCATATACATCAATTTTGGAAGCTCCGAAATTGACTTTAGCATCATGCACCCCTGGTAGTTCTTTTACATTTTTTTCAAACTTCCCAGCACAGTTTGCGCAAGAAAATCCCTCCACACGGTAAACATTTTTATCTTCTGTTACCACTGGTTCGACCCGTCTTCTAGTCTTCTCTGGTGCCACTTTAAGATTCTCGAAAGCACCAGCCTTTTCCAGATCTTCAACAGTTGCACTGCCAAAGACATCAATTTTGGAAGCTCCGAAATTGACTTTCGCATCATGCACCCCTGGTAGTTCTTTTACATTTTTTTCAAACTTCCCAGCACAATTCGCACACGAGAAACCCTCCACACGGTAAACCTGTTTATCTTCTGTTAATGTTTTTGTTGAACTATCCAATACTAGCAACCTCCCTTTGATGCAAGAAAGCTTTTTCTACAAGCTGTTTAACATGCTCATCATCTAGTGAATAATAGACTAATTTTCCTTCTTTACGGTATGTTGCTATACCTAAATTTTTCAACAATCTTAAATGATAGGATGCCGTAGCCGTTGAAGATTCAATGATATTCGCTACATCACAAACACATAACTCTCCCTCTAAAGATAAAACATAAGCAATTTTAACCCTTGTATCATCTGACAGAGTCTTAAAAACTTTCGCTACATCCATAGGATTCTGTTTAGCAAGCTCTTTTTTAGCCCTGTTTACCTTATCTTCGTGAATACAGGTAACTTCACACATATCTTTTGTCATAATTATCCTCCTTATTCAAATGACTATTTGTTTGATGATTATAATATATCATACCATAAACAAATAGTCAAATGATTGTTTGAATGATATATAATTAATATTAAAAAGGATTGATTTCTAATGTTAGAAACCAATCCTTTCGGAGATTTTAACCAAATTTTAAAGTATCTTAAACATAACTGCCCTGTTAGTTTAAGTACATTTCTTCACAATTCAATTATAGATTAACTTTTAACTATTCATTATTGTACAATTCTCCATATAATTTCTGAATTTGGTTTTTTAATTTTTTATTTTCCTCCTCTAATTCCTTAACTCTTGTTTTTAAAGTCTTAACAAGAACCCCTTCAGATCGAGAGCTTTTCTCAGATTTTGATAAAATAATGTCTAACTTGTGCATTTGAATTCCTTCTTTCAAATTTTTCTACTACACTCACCGTAGTGAAAAAGTAAGTATTTTGTTTTATGACAAGTTTTTAACATATCTGGAACGGGATGCATGGACTAGTTATCCTTATGAGTATACGAATTAGGATCAACTGCATGTTTATCCTTGCATCTATCAGTGAGAGATGCGGTAGTGTCACGATCAATAACAAATACCACTGGCGAAATAGAGTGTGAGAAAACGAACGCTTTGCCTTTTTTATTGTCGGAATATGATTATACAAAATGTTGTTTTACTGACATTGGTGTCAGATGAAGGCAAATAATAAAAAGGGCTCTTCTAGGAGTACTTACATTCATATATTTATTATAGTAAGAAATATAAAAGCGAATTTCTGGAAAATATTTCTATGCTTAAGGTAAAACTACTCAATCTAAAATTTATAATTCCAATTGGTATTTAAAGTTTCTCTTATTTATCGTCAAATAGTCTTTAGACTTAAAAATAATGTAACTAGCTATACCAGTGAAATCCCTTCTAAAATTCCTACTTTCAGAACTAAATGACGTAGTCTTATCTTGTATGATTTCTAATATTTCTTCATAGGTGGTTTCTATTGATTCTTTTATAAATTTTAATTAAATCTATTTCTCTCTCTTTAAATTCAAAAGTAGATAACCCTAAATCTTCATTACTAGATTCAACTCGTTTATCAAAATAAGCATTAATATTTAAGATAAAAAGCTTATTTTTTACAAAGTATACTAAATAGAGTCCTACACTAATTAAGAAAAAACCGGTGATTAATTGAATCCAATTGGTTTGTGAGAATGATGAATTTGCTTTTATAACATCATCTATAGATTCACTTAAAAAACCTATTGTAATCATTTGATTTATATTACTCCATATGATCCAACCACAAGTGAAAGTTCAGTCTCACGAAGACGAGTCATTACTTGATCTTGTTTTAAAATTTAAATAATAACTTTTTACAACAGTATGCTGATGCATACTTTTTTTTATTTCATTAAATCCTATTACTCTATAATTTTGAAGATAAAATAAACCATTATATTTTACCAAGTAATGAATGACTGTTTGTTTTAATTTCATTAATATGGTTATATAAATAGTAAGAATATTTAGAAATGAGTGTTAATATGTTTACATTAATTAAAAACGCAGATTTATTTACTCCAAAGTCATTAGGCAAAAAAGATATTTTATTTACTCAACATAAAATTTTAAAAATTGACGATCATATCGATGTCACAGATCTTCAAAAAATGTTTACTGTTAAAGTCATCGAGTCTAATAATAACTACGTCGTTCCTGGTTTTATTGACCCACATATCCACTTACTCGGTGGTGGCGGTGAAGGTGGTTTCCATAAGCGTACACCTGAAGTTCAACTCAGTGACCTTATAAAAAGTGGTTTAACAACTGTCGTTGGACTACTCGGAACTGACGGCACGACGAGACATGTTTCATCCCTACTCGCTAAAGCGCGCGGATTAGAAAAAGAAGGTGTCACTACTTTCATTTACACAGGAAATTATGACGTACCTACACCGACAATTACAGGGAACGTTAAAGACGATATTATTTTAATCGATAAAATCATCGGTACTGCTGAAATTGCAATAGCCGATTCACGATCAGGTCAACCGAGTACGCATGAACTCGCAAAAATTATTGGAGATTCTCGTGTTGGCGGATTAATAAGTGGTAAAGTTGGTGTTACACATTTCCATACTGGGCCGGGGAAAGCTTATTTATCACAATTACATGAGGTACTCGATGAGTACGAATTACCTGCTTCAAAGTTATATGCAACACATATTAATAGAAGTAAAGAGTTAATGAACGACGCCATTACTCTCGGTAAAAAAGGGGCATTTGTTGACATTACATGTGATTATGATGAGGCATTTGGATGGGTCAAATATTACAAAGAAAATAATGGAGATTTATCACAACTGACGTTATCTACTGACGGTAATGGGAGCTTACCTAAATTTGATGACGATGGTAATCTACTCGGCTTAGACGTCGCACCAACGGATACTATTTTAGAGACAGTGAAAAGAGTCGTACAACATCATATTCTTTCATTAGAAGAAGTTTTATGTTTAGTGACAACTAACACATCTAGAGCTTTAGAATTAGAACATAAAGGAAATATCGCGAAAGACTATGACGCAGATATTTTAATTATTGATAGAGACACATTTAAACTTACAGAAGTATTTATGAGAGGTAGACAGATGATGTCACGTGGTGCTGTCATTGTAAAAGGAACGTTTGAATAATTAAATTAAAAATAGAGATGTTATGAGCTGCACCCCTAAAGTTGGACACTAAAATCCAACTTTAGGGGTGTTTTTGTATGAAGAATAAAAAGCATAGCTTTGAATTTAAGGTAAAAATAGTTAATGAATATTTAAACGAAGAAGGAGGATACAGATTCTTAGGTAAAAAATATAATTTAAACAAGTCCCTTG
>NZ_KV820837.1:0-265 GCF_001815515.1 Nosocomiicoccus sp. HMSC059G07 | reverse complement strand
TTTTCTTGAATCACATTTCTTTCGTCGTATTCGTTTACTAAATTACCATTAATGTATTCATAGTAAGTTGTAATTTCTACAATACCCTCTTGACCTAATTGTTCGACATATTCTGTTCCTTCTAGTAAGTTTTCATCATAACGATAAATTGTCTCAAAAGGTATTTCTTCAATCACATCTTGGCGGTCTATTGTTTTAACACCTTGACCAACTACAATGATTTCATCAATCTTTTCTTGAATCACATTTCTTTCGTCGTATTCGT
>NZ_KV820836.1:0-389 GCF_001815515.1 Nosocomiicoccus sp. HMSC059G07 | reverse complement strand
TGAGTATTTAATATGACAAAAATACATGCAAGATTAAGTTCAAAAAACGACTGTTTTATGTACTATTTAGACTTAATCATAAATTCATAAGTTAGTAATAAACACTTGTTACAACCACCGAAAACTAAAGCTTCATATAGATCGCTTGACGTAGACAAAAATACAATTAGCATTCTTAAAAAATGGAAAATTGAACAAAAGAACTTAAACAAAAGAACTTATATGAAGAATTTGGTTTTAAAATCAGTAGTGATGATCAACAACCAATATTTACTACTTATCATCAAAAGCTCCATAAAATGAATTACATGAGAGTGTCTACACCAAATGATAAATTAGAGGCTCTTTTTGGCAGGCACAAAGAACTTCACAAAATTAAAATTCATGGA
>NZ_KV820835.1:0-428 GCF_001815515.1 Nosocomiicoccus sp. HMSC059G07 | reverse complement strand
TCTAAAACTCTATTTTCTATAGTACTCCCTATGAAGTGCTTTTACTCTATCTTCAAATTCTGTAACTGGACCAATTACTTCGATATCTTCAGCAATATCTGTAATTTTTAAGGGCCTCACGCGTACAGCTTCTACTCCGAATTCTTTCTGCCACTCTCTAAACTGTGCACTACTCGTTGCATAGACAATCTTACCTAGTCCGTTTATTGCATGTGCAGTTGCGCACATCGGACAGTGTTCGCCTGAAGTGTACACGACCGCTTCTTTTCTTTCTTCCTCAGATAAGTTCACACTCGCCCACTGTGCGATATGAAGTTCAGGGTGCTTCGTATTATCTCCGGTAGAAATTCTATTATGGTCTTTAAATAGTATCTCCCCTTCCTTACTAACAAGCACTGAACCAAACGGTTGGTCTCCTTTATTTAACG
>NZ_KV820834.1:0-327 GCF_001815515.1 Nosocomiicoccus sp. HMSC059G07 | reverse complement strand
ATTTAGTTCATCCAATTGATTTAACAAATCATACTCGTCTTTTTTAGTCCATCCAGACATTTCGTTATAGCTTGCCGTTGAAATTAAATACGGCGGATCTAGATATACAAAGCTATCCTTTTCTACAATATTCTTAATAATCACCCTAAAGTCCTCATTAGAAAACTCTATGTTTTCACCACTGATAGCTTCTTTAAATTCAATTAATTTACTTTCCATTTGTGAATTAAAATCCCGTTTACCAGTTGGTATATTAAAATCTCCACTACTATTAAACCTGATTTGATTATTAAAAGAAAATGCTATTAAAACATAAAGTGCAATACT
>NZ_KV820833.1:0-229 GCF_001815515.1 Nosocomiicoccus sp. HMSC059G07 | reverse complement strand
AACAAAAATGATCCAAAATAACTAAAATATGTTAGATAAATCAATATAACTAACATAATCATTAGAAAAGTGTTAAATAAACATGTCTAACTCAGTACAATAAAATAGAGTTATCAAATATAAAATAAAAGAAGGGATTCAACGTAAGTTGAATCCCTTTTACCTTATACTTATTTAACTTTTTCTGGTTGTAACACATCATCGATTAAACCATACTCTTTAGCTTCTT
>NZ_KV820832.1:0-261 GCF_001815515.1 Nosocomiicoccus sp. HMSC059G07 | reverse complement strand
AAATATTTTTAATGAGGCATCAGGATTAACAGGATTAGATATCATGATACCTATTATGCACGATTTCTTAGTAAATTCTAACGAACTAAGCGCTGACAGGTTCTCTGAACTTTTCTCATCTCATGTAGCTGAACGATTTAATCTAAGAAATAAAGGTAAAATTGAAGTGGGTTATGATGCTGATTTTGCTATAATTAATCCAAATAATTCTTGGAAATTAACTGAAGATACCTACCTTTCTTTAGCAAATCAATCCGTATT
>NZ_KV820831.1:0-221 GCF_001815515.1 Nosocomiicoccus sp. HMSC059G07 | reverse complement strand
CTCCAACGACTTTTAATACCTCATCAACTTGTGTAAGTTCTAGATTATCTCCAACTTTAAATCCTTTTTCTTTTAGAGATTTATCGATTAATACTTCGTTTTCATGCTGTGGAGTTTCTCCCTCAATTATCTTCGGTATTAAAAATGAATCCTTTTCTGTACCAAAGAAAATAGCATTTTCTTCTTCATCGTTATTCGAAACAATGACACCTGTTTGTTTG
>NZ_KV820830.1:0-452 GCF_001815515.1 Nosocomiicoccus sp. HMSC059G07 | reverse complement strand
ACGAATACGACGAAAGAAATGTGATTCAAGAAAAAATTGATGAAATCATTGTAGTTGGTCAAGGTGTTGAAATACTAGAACATGTACAGGAAATTGAAGAAATACCATATGATGTTGAATATATAAACAATGACAAATTAGAAATAGGTAGAAGTTATATTGATAGACAAGGTATCAATGGACAAATTATAAAAACTTATGAAGTTTCAACATTCAATGGTGAAGAGCTTTCTAGAGTGCTCATTAATGTAGAAAAAAAGGATGCAGTTAATAAGATTATCGTAGTCGGAACATTTGATCCAACTAAAGTAGACGATATGACTAACGGATATACTAATACATTAATGTTAATTGATTCTAAAACGCTTAAAACTATCGCAAACATTTCGTTTATAGGTAAAACTTTTGATAATAGATTAGAAGATTTCATTAATGATTTTAATAATGAAAAC
>NZ_KV820829.1:0-652 GCF_001815515.1 Nosocomiicoccus sp. HMSC059G07 | reverse complement strand
GATTCCTTGTCGATAATAATCTGGTTGTACTGCAATATGCCAAATCATACCTCCAAGTCCAGCTCCTCTAGAACAAACTGTAAGTTCCTCTGTTTCGTATTCCACATCAATTAAGCCAACAATTTGTCCATCGATTTCTGCAACAAGTTCAATGGCAGGGTTGTCATAACGTTCTTTCTCCGTAAGCACATTGTCAAAATAAGCTGTTTGTAAAAAAGAAAGTACTCGGCACCTTACCCAGCCTGCTTCATCACTAACCTCATAATCTCTAATAATCATAGTTTCCTCCGGATTATAGGGATTACGTAGTTTATAGGGGCCTGATACGCTTATCCCTTAAAATAATTTCCCCCGTACATTACTCTTACCATTTTCATAATGCAACACCACCTTTAATTCGATATTAATTAAATTTTAGCAAAAGTTTTTCTAGAAATATATATTAATATAAAAAGTACTCCTCAAGTTGGGATTTCGTGTGCAGCTTTTAGATGGTAGTTCATACAGCAGATTATGCTATTTTTATTCCTCTATCCTAATTCTACAATTCTTATATCAGTATCTCGGTTCACCTCGGTCCATTCTCGGACCATCTCGGACCATCTCGGACCACGCTTTATCATTCATAAAAACTAATCATAATAATCCGTTT
>NZ_KV820828.1:0-310 GCF_001815515.1 Nosocomiicoccus sp. HMSC059G07 | reverse complement strand
ACATTTATGTTAATTTGTGGTAAATTTTCAGTTTCTCTATAAGTTGAGATCGTTCTATCTTGAAGTTCATCTCTTAAAGTTACATACCTAAGGTTAAAAGTTGATGTGGGTAACTGTTCATTTAAATTTAATTTTATTGTGCGTTTAAATAAGTTGTCACCTAAACTTTCAACTTCTGAAACTTCATTTGAACTTCTATATATTTGGTGATTATATTCATTTTCAAATAATACATATGCTGATTTTAATGAAGTTTCATCTTCTGCGACTACTGTGACATAAACGGTTTCACCAACTTCATAATCAATCT
>NZ_KV820827.1:0-26097 GCF_001815515.1 Nosocomiicoccus sp. HMSC059G07 | reverse complement strand
TTCGCCGACGATAGTGCTGTCTGCGTCGGTGGGATTTGAGATTCACCGACGATTCTCCAAAAATCCAAGAAACCCTCATCAAACTACATCCGAAACCTACAAAAATAAGCGCACTCCCATGAGTGCGCTCTATTATTTTGCGTCATCTTCTGCCGCTTCATATATTTGATCTTTTATTTCATCGCTTGGTTCTAAGTTAAAGTTTAATACGATATTTAAAATGATTGCCGATAAACTACCCATTACAATTCCGCTTTCTGTGATAACAGAAATACTTGACGGGAGACTACTAAAGACGTCTGGTACTGCAGTGACTCCAAGCCCGAGTGCGAGTGAGATCGCGACGACCATTAAGTTATTTTGGTTTTCAAAGTTTACTGTGCTAAGCATTTTGATTCCGTATGCACTGACCATTCCGAACATCGCAATCATTGCGCCACCTAAGACGGATTCTGGTATTGCGAGTGTTGCTGCTCCAATTTTTGGCATTAGACCGAGAATCATTAGCATAACTCCAGCGATGTAAATAATTTTCAATTTACGTACACCAGACAGTTGAATGAGTCCGACGTTTTGACTGAATGTTGTATAAGGCAGTGAGTTAAATAGTCCTCCGAGCATAATCGCAAAACCTTCTGCACGGTATCCACGTTTTAAATCTGCTTCACGAATTTCTTTATCAGTAATATCTCCGAGCGCGAAATAGACTCCTGTAGATTCTACTAAACTCACCATCGCAACTAATATAAGCGTCAGTATCGGTACTAAGTGGAATTCTGGTGTTCCGAAGTAAAAGGCGACCGGTAAGTGTAACCATGATGCCTCTTTTACTGGAGATAAATCGACTTGTCCGAAAAAGGCTGCAATAATCGTCCCGACGATGATTCCAATTAATATCGCGATGGATGCGAAAAATCCGCGTGCAAATTTTAAAACGACGAGTATAATAAGTAACGTTATAAATCCGAGCGAGACATTTTCAATCGATGCGAAATCTTCTGCACCTTGGCCTCCAGCGAGGTTATTTAAAGCAACTGGAATGAGTGTTAAACCGATAATTGTGACGACCGTTCCTGTTACAACTGGAGGGAAGAATTTTATCAGTTTACTAAAGTATCTTGCGACGATAACGACGAATAACCCTGCGGATAAAATTGCCCCGTACACACTTTGGATACTATATGTATTTGCAATGTTGATGATCGGTCCGACGGCGGTAAATGCACATCCTAGTACGACTGGGAGTCCAATTCCCATAAATTTGTTTTTCCATACTTGTAAAATAGTAGCGACACCGCACATCATAATATCAATTGAGATTAAATACGTCAGTTGTGCAGTCGTTAGGCCAATCGAGGAACCAACGATTAACGGCACGATCACGGCACCTGCGTACATCGCAAGTACGTGTTGCAGTCCGAGTGAAGCATCTTTAAGATGCTGTCTTTGCTCCATTAATTGTCACCTACGAATTTGACTTGTTTATCGTACATCGACTCGATGCGTGCAAGTGACTCTACGCGGTATCCTTTATCGCGTAAAATTTTACCGCCACTTTGGAATGCCTTTTCTATGACGATTCCAACACCGACAATTTCTGCACCGGATTGCTCAACGACATCAATTAGAGCACCTGCCGCTTCACCGTTTGCTAAGAAGTCATCGATGATGAGTACTTTATCATCTTTACTTAAAAACTTTTTCGCAACTGCGATCGTGTTCGTCTCTTGTTTTGTATATGAAAACACTTGTGACGTATATAAGTCATCGCTTAACGTTAACGATTGTCTTTTACGTCCGAAAACGACAGGGATATCTAAAAGTAAACCGACCATCACAGATGGTGCGATCCCTGAAGATTCGAGTGTTAATACTTTGTTGAACTCGACGTCTTCAAATCGGTTAATAAACTCTTGTCCAACTTCTTTCATTAATAGAGGATCGATTTGGTGATTTAAAAATGAATCAACTTTCAGTACATTTTCGTTTAATGCTTCACCGTCATTTAATATGCGCTGTTTTAAAAGGTCCATAGTAATCTCCATTCAATTTATTAGTGTATAAATAATATCAAACTCTTCCCTTTATAACAATATCGTTAACGCTTCTTCGGATGAAAAACTTTCGCGTCTAATCGTCCGGCGTTCTCAATTTCTAAAGCGAGTTGTAGTAATTTATCTTCTTCACCTTTACGTGCGATAAACATGCTTCCGACAGGTAAGCCTTCGTCTGTATTATATAGCGGAAGACTAATTGCGGGTTGACCGGTTAAGTTGAGCGTCCATGTGTACGGGCTATAAGCGCTGCTCGTTTTAAAGACGTCTTCAAAAATATGGGATACTTCATCGTCTGATAAACTTTCTATATTTTCGAGTTTTTTAAATGCCTCATCTGATGGTTTGAACTGATCGATGTCTTTTGTCGGACCATTCATTGTTGGTGTTAAGTAAAAGTCATAGCCGTTATCGTCTAAAAATCGGTGATACTGTTCACTTAACGTATCCCAGTAGCTAAGTGACTGTGTGTACATCCATCCAGGTACTTTTAAGCCTGCATAGTACATACCGTATGAGATAAGTTCGACATCGTCTTTTGTAATCTCACGGACTAAACTTTGCTCCATAGATTTAAACATCGAAGCAGTTTCTACCATGTTCATAGTGAAGTATGAATGAATTGCCTTTTGTCCGTCGATTGAAACAGTATCTTCTACAACTTCGTGACCGAGTGATTTTAACACTTCGACTGTATAATCTAAGCTTTTCACAGCTTCATCGTTTACTTTTGAACCAATGGGAGATTCCGCACTATACGCAATTTTTAAACGCTTTTTAGGTGGCGTTAGTTCACGTAAATTAAGTGGTGGAGCGATATACGGCGCTGCAGATGGCTGTTCATCCATCATCTTAAGTAGTTCGTACGTCTCTCTTACTGATTTTGTTAAAAAGAAATCAATGGACGCACCTTGCCATTGTCTATAACTTCCCGGACCGCTTGTGACGCGTCCTCTTGTCGGTTTTAGTCCGATTAAACCGTTAAAACTTGCCGGTATACGAATCGAACCACCTCCGTCACTTCCGGAAGCGGCAGGGACAAGTCCAGCTTTTAACGCAGCTGCCGCGCCACCACTTGAACCACCTGAAGAGAGTGGTCGACCAAATGGTGCGTAAGAATTTCCTAAAAGATCTGAATCAGTTATCATTTTAAAACCAAATTCTGGGACATTTGTTCGTCCGACGATGACAAATCCGTTGTCGATGAGCCTTGTGACAAAGTTGCTCGAAGTTTTTGCGATGTAGTCTTTAAATAAATAGGAACCATTCGTCGCCGGTACTCCAGCTTCTTCTTGCCCGAGGTCTTTAACGACAATTGGCACTCCGAAAAATGGAGGCAATGCTTTTATTTCTTCTGAAGATAAAGTACTTAACACTTTGTCCATTTCTCGTGCGGTACGGAGTGCTCTATCTTTTTGTATATGAATGACAGCGTTCATGTCGTCGTAATGCTCGATATTATGTAACGCACGCTCGACGAGCTCTGTCACGCTGACTTCTTTTTGTTTTACTTTTTCGCTATAGTATAATGAATCGTGATGAAATAATGTCATGAGAATTCTCCTTTACGTCTTTACAGCTAGTATATATAAGAAAATTAGTTTTAAAAAGGAAGGTGCCACGAAATGGACCGTTATGAGTATTTAGGGACTGTGAAGTATCATTTACAATCCCTCCCAACTAAACGACAAGATAAAATAATCGATAAATTGATGAATCGCTTTCGAGACAGTGAGGATGATGACGCACTAATAAAAGAATTAGGTGCGCCGGAATCACTTGCTGAAAAGTATTTATATAGTAAAAAAGATTTAACGATTGATGAAGATATTACGCACTTTAGTTTTGAGACGACGTTTGTCCCAGTTTATGTGTATGAATCAGACGATGAAGATTTGCATTTTAACGTAACGAAAGATATCGACTTGGAAAACGTTCAATATGAAATTAAAGACGGGGTTTTTCATCTGAATTTAAAGCTGTCTCATGCAAATAAAAACACGCGATTAGACATCTATTTACCAGATAAAGAAATCGAGCGACTTGAAATGACGCAGCATTACAGTTCAATTCATGCGGACAGTATAAAAGCGAAAGATTTACTGTTTAAAAATGACGTCGGGCAAGTATTAGTGAAGAGAGTAGAAGCGGATACACTCACGTGTTATCTCCAAACGGGAGAGATGCGAATTGATGACGTCGATACGAACCATTTAAAATTTAACGTCAGTACCGGGAAGCTCGTTTTAGATAATGTCAATCCGGATCAACATATCGACGGGAAAGTTGCGACAGGTAACGCGATGGTTACGCTAAAAGAGATGTTTAAAAATAACGAGTTAACGTTAAAAGAGCAATTTGGATTACTCGATATTGAAGGTTACGACGATACGCTAGATGGAGAGGTCCTCGGAGACGGGGAGTATAAAGTGAAGCTCGTCGTCAGTTACGGTACGTTAATGATAGACACGAATTAAGTTATTAAACTTAATTCGTGAATCTATTCCAAGGATAGCGGTTTGGCGGTTGGCTAGTTACAGTGATGATTTCATCTTTAGTTGGATGTTTAAATTTGATTTCAGAACTCCATAAAGCGATTTGTTCGCCGACTGTACTATTTTTGTTATATCGTTGATCCCCGAAAATTGGAGTATTTTGATTTGATAGTTGTACGCGGATTTGATGTGAACGACCGGTATGAAGTTTAACCTCGAGTAGGCTAAGTGCTTTATCCTCACTGATAGTTTTATAGTCAAGCACCGCGCGTTTAGCGTCTTTTGTATCTTTACTCGCGACAAAAGACGTGTTCGTTTTACGGTTTTTAACTAAATAGTCTTCAAGCGTGCCACTTTGTTTTAGATGACCTTCAATGACCGTTAAGTATTTGCGCTCGAACGTCTGTTTACGAATTTCATTTGAAAGGCGACTCGCACCTTTAGACGTTTTCGCAAACACAATCGCACCACCAACTGGACGGTCGAGACGATGGACGAGACCTAAAAAGACATTGCCCGGTTTATTGTATTTTTCTTTAATATATTCTTTTACGATCGTCAGCATGTCTTTATCATTCGAATCATCCGCCTGAACCGGTATATTATTCGGCTTCGTCACAGCAATGACATGATTGTCTTCGTATAATATTTCTAAAGTCATAGTTTAACCTTCTTTGTAATAGTAATTCAATTCAACGGTATCACAATAATTAGTATAAGACGAATGAAATATAAAAAGTCCTTCACAAGTCATAATATTTTGAGACTATCTCTAAATAGTTATGTAGTGCGAAGGACTTTTAGTTTGATAAAAAACTTTCGTGAATTCAATCATAAACTCCTATTCTAAGTTAAAGGGTTTCCAAACAAGTAAATTAAAATAAATGCAACGAGAAAACCGAGTAAGAATATACCGAGGTACTTCGAGTTTTTCATTATAAATCAACTCCTCATAATTTACTTAAATTATTTGCATTAATTTGACAGTTACCTGATGAATCACAGACGCTCATATTACCTTCTTTTGTAACGATGATATAGTAGCCAGGTGGATAAGTGGTACCAACAAGAGCTTTTTCTACCCACTCTAATCCATTTGCAACCCAATATGATGCATTGTGTCCAGTAGTATATTCTATAACACCATCAACTAAATAACCTACTAACACACCACCGACAAAAATAGCTATAGCAGATGCAGAATTTTGCTCCACTTCACTGTTGGTATTATAATGCATTTCATCATAATTTTTTTCATAATTAGAGGAAGCGGATACAAAAGAATTGTTAAGTGTAAACGATGTAGTTAACATAATAACAATTGCAAATGATGAACAAATTTTTTAGTAAACATTATTATCACCTCCATTCAATATTACTTAAATACCCTTAAATTTTAATTTTAAACATAATATTTAATTTTGAATATTATTAAGAAATATAAAGGTATTATGAAATATAAAATTAAATTATAATAAGTTTAATAAATAAAATTCGTTAAAAATATTTTCTAAAAACACATATATTTGATTTTATAAACTTTTTAAATAATTTTTAGGAGAGGTGTATGAGTTCTTTATCTACTTTTTCTCGAATCGTCGGCGAGATGAAAAACTCACCGTCGCTGTGAGGGTTATCGTCGGCGAGTTTTTGGTACACCGACGCAAAATGATGAATCGTCGGCGAAAAACCGAAAATCTCGAAATTCACCGACGATTCGGTGATTCCCGTCGGCGAATAGAAATTTCGCCGACGAAAGTCCTGTTAGCGTCGGTGGGGAATCGAATTCACCGACGATTCGCCAGAATCATCGGCGAGATTCAACTATCACCGACGATTCCACCATACCAACTCACCACGCAGCTAAATCTAACCAATCGAACCGATGAAACACCCTGAAAAATAGAAAAAACCGAAATTCGATTAGAATTTCAGTTTTATCATCTTTAATTATTTCTTGTTAACTGAAGCGTCGTAGATTTTTTCTACTGAATCAGCGAGTAGGTTGTTGAATTCTTCATCAGTTTGATCGACTGATAATCCTTCTGTTAACCCGCGTGAGAAGCTCGCGATGATTCCTTCGTTTTCTTTTAATAGTTCGTTTGCTGTTGCACGGCTATATCCACCTGATAATGCAACGACACGAATGACGCGTGGGTGGTCGACTAATTCTTTGAAGTTATTTCTTACTGAAGGAATTGTCAGTTTAAGCATGACGACTTGTCCTTCTTCTAACTTATCTAACTCGTCTAAAATCGCAACTTTTAAAATGTCTTCGATTTTTTCTTTGTCTTTAGAGTTGATGTCAACTTCAGGCTCGATGATCGGTACTAATCCTTTAGCTAAAATTTTCTTACCGATTTCAAATTGTTGTTCTACAACTTCTTTGATCGGACCTTCGTTTGCTTCATGGATCACTGAACGCATTTTTGTACCGAAGATGCCGTGTTCATTTGCACGGTCTAATAACTCATCAAGTTCAGGCATTGGTTTCATTAACTGAACGCCGTTTTCTTCATCAGCAAGTCCTTTATCTACTTTTAAGAATGGCGCGATACCTTTGTCTCTTAAGTATTCCGCAGTGTATTTACCGTCAACTTTACTTTCCATCGTTTGTTCGAAAAGAATTGCACCTAAGATTTTGTCGCTAGTAAATGCTGGTGACGTTACGATACGTGTACGCATTTGGTGTACAAGATCGAACATTTCCTCTTCAGTATCGTAGCTATCTTCAGCGATACCGTATAAGCGTAAAGCTTTAGGTGTTGAACCTCCACTTTGGTCTAACGCTGCAATAAATCCATTACCGTTTTTAACTTTGTCTAAATGTGACATGTATGAATTCCCACTCCTAAAATAATATTAAGCATAATCGCTCATCATCTATATTATGCTAGATTTCTCGATTTAGTTCAATATGTAAGCAATTTATGTATAATATAATTATGGATAAAGTACAACTGACTCAAGTGAGTAAGCATTTCGGAGATACGAGTGCATTACGAGACATAAATATAAATATAAAAGCAGGAGAATGTTTGGCAATTGTCGGTCCGTCAGGATCAGGTAAAAGTACAATTTTACGTATAATTGCTGGACTCCTTAAACCGTCACATGGTGAAGTGTATATCGACGGTCAAAGAATGACCGATGCTAAACCGAAGGACCGTAATTTAACATTTGTGTTTCAAAACCTTGCACTGTACCCACATTTAACAGTGAAACAAAATATCGAGTTTAGTATAAAGAAAAATATGAGTAAAGAGGTGCTCAGAACTCACGTTGAAACGATTGCGACTGAACTTGGTATTAAACGACATTTAGAAAAACTTCCGAACGAATTGTCAGGCGGTGAGCGTCAGCGTGTCGCTCTAGCTAGAAGTCTAGCGACAAATGCGGATATTATATTAATGGATGAACCACTCGCTAGTCTTGACACAAGTTTAAAACGAGAAATTACTGACTTAATTTTACGCATTAAAACTGAAGAAGAGAAGACGATTATATATGTCACGCATGATCATAATGAGGCGATGAAATTAGGAGATAAAATACTCGTTCTTAAAGACGGAGAAGTCGAGCAATTTAGTGACGCGTCTAAAGTGTATCGTTATCCAAATAATCCGTTCGTTGCACAGTTTTTCGGGACGTATCCGATGAACGTCTTTAAAGACAACGGTAAATTATTCGCTATAAGACGAGAAGATATAAAAATCGTTGACGATGGAATTCCAGTAACCGTCGATGATGTTGAAATCGTCGGAGGGGATGCATTTGTTTCATTTACATATCTGAGTCAACCGATGGTATTACTAGCGAGAGACGAGAACGTAACTGTTCACGATGACATTCATATACAGTTTAAATTACTACACGAATTTCAATAAGGAGAATGACCAATGAGCGTAATTGAACCAATTTTAAATAGAAAAAGTACGAAGATATTTAAGAAAACAGAACCGATTTCTAAAGAAGCGGTTGAAACGATTATAGAGGCTGCAATCCAAGCGCCGAACCATCACATTACTGAACCTTGGAAGTTTATTGTCATGCAAGGAGAAAACATGCAGCAGTTTTATGATGCGGCAATGGAATTCCAAAAAAACCGTGACATTAGTGAAGAAGAATTTGAGCGTATGAAAGTTAAAATGGTCAGTAAAACGATGGTTGCTCCAACTGTTATTTTAGCGGTCTATAGTAAAAATAAAAATAAGACACGCGGTAAATACGAAGAAGACATTTTAGCGGTCGGTGCAGCAATTCAAAATATGCTTATTCAAGCGACGAGTATGGGCATCGATTCTATTTGGAAGACTGGGCCAGTTTATAATGCTACAGAAGTAAAGTCAGCACTAGGTATAGAGGAAGACGAAGAAGTTGTAGGCGCAATTTTCTTTGGAGAAAACGACAACGCAAAAGAACTTCTTAGAAAACGTACTGATAAACAAGAAAAAACAATTTGGCTATAAAAATAACTATCCTTTTATATTAAAAAGGATGGTTATTTTGTGTTTATAATGCTGCAAATTGTGCATCGTGTAACGCTCGGTAAAGACCTTCGCTATTTTCTAGTAATTCTTCGTGTGATCCGGATTCTTCAATACCGTTTGGTGTCACAACTAAAATACGATCTGCGTTTTTAATTGTCGCAAGTCGATGAGCGATAACAAGTGTCGTACGACCGACTGCGAGTCGGTTTAACGCGGATTGTATTTCTCGCTCTGTTTCAGTATCTAATGCACTTGTCGCTTCGTCTAGTATTAGAATCGGTGGATTTTTTAAGAACATACGTGCAATCGAAATTCTTTGTTTTTGACCACCAGATAATTTCACGCCGCGTTCACCGACGACTGTGTCTAAGCCTTTAACATAACTATCGACAAGATCTTTTAACTGTGCTTTTTCAAGCGCATCGTAAATTTCTTCATCGGTCGCATCAGGTTTACCATATGCGACGTTTTCTCTTAACGTTCCTGAGAATAGAAATACATCTTGTTGAACGATACCGATATTTTCTCTAAGTGATTTTAATGAGTATTCCTTAATGTTCGTGCCGTCTATCGTAATTGCACCGTCAGATACTTCATAAAATCTCGGAAGTAAACTCGTGATCGTCGTCTTACCCGCACCACTTGGCCCGACAAGTGCGACAGTTTCTCCAGGAGTTACGTTAAACGATAAGTCGTTTAAGATTTTTTTATCCTCATATGAGAATGAGACGTTTTGGTAGACGATTTCGCCTTTAGGATTTTCAAGCGCTATTGGATTTTCAACTTCTTTAATTTCTGATTCGACGGCCATCGTCTCAGTAAAGTGTTTAAATCCAGCAATACCATTTGGATATAATTCGATGACGGCGTTAATTTTTTCGAGTGGTTTAAATAATATATTTGAAATTAAAATAAACGCAGCGAAATCCCCGTAAGAGATTTTATCGTTTAATACGAAGTACGCACCCGCAATTAAGATGAATACTGTCACAAAACGCATGAGCATATATGAAATTGAGTTGTTTAACGCCATGATTTTATATGCTTTAAGTTTTGTCGCTCTAAAGCGTGAGTTAATTGCTTTAAATGCTTTAATTTCATCTTCCTCACGAGCGAATGCTTGAACGAGGCGAATTCCACCGATTTTATCTTCAATTAAATGGTTGAATTCAGAGACACGTCCGAATAATTCTCTAAACGCAACTGTCATCTTTTTGTTGAAATAAATAGCGATGATTAAAATCAGCGGTACGATCACAAATGAAATGACAGCAAGTTCAGGGTTAATCCAAAACATAATTCCAAATGCACCGAGTAGTGTCATCACGGCAATAAATAAGTCTTCTGGCCCGTGGTGTGCCATCTCACCGATATTCATGAGGTCGTTTGTTAAACGTGTTAACAACTTGCCTGTTTTTGTATTGTCAAAATATCTGTACGATAAATATTGAATGTGACTATATAAGTCGTTACGGATATCTCGTTCAATATTTGTACCGAGTAGATGTCCGTAATACGTCACGACATACTGTAAAAACGTATTGAGTATGTATACAGCGAGTAATCCAACTGTTGCAAGTAATATAATTTTAAAGTTACCTGTCGGCAGTAAATTATCTATAAAACCACTGACGATGAGTGGGAAAAGTAACTCTAATAATCCGACAAACACTGCTGATGAAAAATCAATCATAAACAGCGTCTGGTACGGTTTATAATATGAAAAGAATCGCTTCATATAGCACCAGCCCTTAAATAAGATTATCAAAATTATAACATAATAAAATTACGACACTTAAAAAGAATGATTTATAAATAATGAATATGATAAAATAAAAACGAATTTATAAAAAAGGACGAATCATATGAATAAATTAAACATTGGGTTAATATACGGTGGAAAATCAACGGAGTATGAAGTATCACTTCGCTCAGCGAAGAGTGTTTTAGATGCACTCGATAAAAATAAATATAACGTTCGTTTAATACACATACTAAAAACCGGCGAGTGGGTCACTACAACAGATTTAACAGAAATCGACTTAACATTAGTCGACGAAAAAGAAACGATGAAAGTGATTCCGGGTAATCAATTTGAGACGGAATCTGGTGAAATTCAACTCGATTCAATCTTCTCGGTACTTCACGGCACGTATGGTGAAGATGGCAACATTCAAGGATTACTTGAATGTGCGAACGTCGCTTATGTCGGCTGTGATACGAAAGGTAGCGCAGTCGCTATGGACAAAGACGTGACGAAAAGGTTACTCGATTACCATCATATTCAAGTGGCAAACGGAATCGTCGTTCATTCTTATGAAAAGGATGTCGTCGATTTTAACTTAATTGAGGAAGCACTCGGTTTACCAATGTTTATAAAACCTGCGAACCAAGGTTCTTCAGTCGGTGTAAGCAAAGTAGAAAATGAAAACGAATTTAATCATGCTTTAAACGATGCATTTAAATTTGACGATAAAGTACTCATTGAAACAGCGATCATCGGTCGTGAAATCGAAGTGTCTGTCCTTGGCAATGACGAGTTAATAGTATCGATTCCAGGTGAAATTGTTTCAAACGTTGACTTTTACGATTACGAATCAAAATACTTAACAGATGACGGTGCGACGCTAATCATTCCTGCTAAACTGACAGAGGACGAAACGAAAAAAATTCAAGAAGTCGCAGAAAATACTTACCGCACTTTAGACTCTTTAGGATATGCACGTGTAGACGTATTTTTAACTGAAGATGGAGAAGTGATTGTAAACGAAGTCAACACGTTACCCGGATTTACATCGATTTCAATGTATCCAAAACTAATGGAACAAAGCGGTATACCGTATAGTGAATTACTCGATCGATTAATCGGTTTAAGTATTGAAAGGTATAACGAAAAAAATAAGTTAACACGTGATTCTGGATTTTAATTTTCGATAAATTACATGGATAAGGGAGATTACTATGAAAGAACAACTTACAGAAAGACTCATTAGATATGCAAAAGTAGACACTCAGTCCGACGCTTCAAGTAAAACGACGCCTTCTACAAGTAAGCAGTGGGATCTTTTACATATGTTAAAAGAAGAGTTAGAAGAAATTGGTTTATCTGATATTACTCTCGACGATAATGGGTATTTATTTGCAACAATACCTGGTAATGTCGATGCTGAAACAGTTGGTTTTTTAGCACACGTTGATACAGCGACAGACTTTACAGGAACAAACGTTAACCCACAAGTCGTTCAGTATAAAGGTGGCGACATCATTTTAAATAGATCACAAGATATCGTTATGACTGTAAAAGAGTTCCCGAACTTAAACAATTATATTGGTCATACACTTATTACAACAGACGGTACAACACTTTTAGGAGGAGACGACAAAGCAGGTATTACTGCAATCGTCACTGCCGCTGAAGCGATTTTAAATAGCGATATCGAGCACGGTGATATCCGTATTGCATTTACGCCAGATGAAGAAATAGGTCGTGGACCTCATAAGTTTGACGTCGAGAAATTTAATGCAGACTTTGCATATACAATTGACGGTGGGCCAGTTGGTGAACTTCAGTACGAAAGCTTTAACGCTGCAGGTGCGAAAGTAATTATTAAAGGTAAAAACATTCACCCAGGTACTGCGAAAGATAAAATGATCAATAGTTTAACAATCGCTTCTAAATTTGCTTTAGAGTTCGACCCTGAAGATACTCCAGAATGTAGTGAAGGGTATGAAGGATTTTTCCATTTACTCACAATTAACGGTTCAACAGACGAAACTGAATTAGAGTATATTATTCGTGACTTTGATAGAGATAATTTTGAAAATCGAAAAGAAACGATGAAGAAAATTGTAGAGAAATATCAAGATACGTATGGTCCACAAAACGTAAGATTAGAACTAGAAGATCAATATTACAATATGAAAGAGAAAATTGAGCCTAAGTTTTATATCGTAGAAATTGCTCAAGAAGCAATGAAATCTCTTGATATCTCGCCTGTCATTCAACCAGTACGTGGCGGAACAGACGGTTCTCAGCTATCTTTTATGGGACTTCCAACACCAAACATCTTCACAGGAACTGAAAACATGCATGGTAGATACGAGTTTACATCTGTAAATGATTTAGAAAAAGCGACAAAAACGATTATAGAAATTGTTAAACGTATCGTCCAAAAATAAAAAACACCGTAAAGAAGATTAATCTTCTTTACGGATTTTTTTTCGTCCATCGTCAACAGGACGTGCAGAGAAAGTTGAGTTTTTCATCATATCTTCACTCGTCACACGTTTTAAGAAAAACGCAGTGATGAGCCCTATTCCCATAAATACAGCACCGACGTTAAATGCTAAGTTAATACCTTCAATTGTAATTTGGTTTTCAATTTCAGGTGTCACAACGTCCAGTTTATTTAAATTAAAGTTAATATATCCTTGCATAACAGAAATTAGTAAGGCGATACCAACAGCTCCAGATACTTGGTTTTGCATAGAGTTTAGAGAAGATCCATCTGGGGTTAAATCACGTGGCAAGTCGTTCATACCATTTGTCATAACTGGTGTGTTAACGAGAGTCATACCAAACGCACGAATGACGTAAATCGTTAAAATGTATGAAAAACTAGTATCTATTGTAAGTCGACCTAAAAACGCTGTTGTTACAGTCGCAAGTGTAAGACCGATAATTGCCATTCCTTTAGGACCGTACATATCAAATAGCTTACCAGATACCGGAGAGAGTAAACCTAAAATTAACGCACCCGGTAACATGAGCAATCCTGTTTCAAGCGGGGAACGGTTTTGTATATCTTGTAAAAAGATCGGTATTAAAATCATACCTGCAAATAGTCCCATGTTCGTTGCAGCACTAATGATCGTTCCGAGTAGATACATACGATATTTATATACTCTAAAGTTTAACATCGGAACGTCTAACTTCATTTGTCGCATTACGTAAAAGTAAATGACAACAACACCAATGATAATTGGACCAAATGTTTGTATAGAAAGTAATTTATGGTCTCCAGCAGACACAAGTCCATATAATAATGCACCGAATCCAATCGTTGACATAATAACGGATGGAACGTCCATGACAGCTTTTTTATTTAGTAAAACGTTAGGTAGTAAAACAAAACCAGAAATTAAAAGTATGATTAAGATCGGTATCATCATTAAAAATAAGACGTGCCAATCATAACGTTGTATGACAACACCTGAGAGTGTCGGACCGATTGCTGGGGCGAAGAACATGACTAAACTGAACATCCCCATCGCTGTTCCACGTTTTTCAGGTGGGAAACTTCTAATTAGAGTATTCATTAGAAGAGGCATAAGTATTGAGGATCCTGTCGCTTGGATCATACGTCCTGCGATGAGCATCGGAAATGTTACAGAAAATCCTGCTAGAGACGTTCCGATTAAAAATAATCCCATTGAACTTAAAAATATTTTCTTCGCGCTAAAGCGGTTCATAAAATAGGCGGTCATCGGAATGATGATTCCAGCAACGAGCATATAAGACGTCGATACCCACTGAACGCTACTCGTTGAGATGCCAAAGTCATTTTTAATCGATGGTAATGCAACGTTTAAAAATGTATTTGATAAAAATGCGATAAACGCACCACTAATTAAAATGATAATTAAACGATAATCTGGCTTTTCGTTCGCATGTGCCATAGCTTTCCCTCCATATATTTTTAATCGAGATAATTATTATCAATAATAGTATATATGTAGAAACCTGCCACACTTCCTAATATAATAGATAATGCAACGATTCTTGGGAAACCGAAACTCGGTACGACAAACGTCACTCCCCAGTAAAATAATAAAATCATCAACGCTATGAGTGTAATTGCGAGTAATGGTTTAGACATAAAATATTCACTCCATATTAATTAAAAAACAATTATTTATTTATCATACCGTTATTTACGTATAGAATACAATTAAATAGTTTGATAGAAAAGGACGGATAGGACATGGATTATAAACTAAAAACATTTGAAGAAGAATACTTTAAAAGTCGTAACGACATACCAAAAGAACTATTAGATGGCATTAAACAACTCGGTATAGATTTTAAAGGTAAGAAAATTTTAGACCTCGGTGCAGGCCCTGGATTTTTATCTAAAATGTTGTCTGAAGAAGGTGCAACGGTTGACGCATTAGAGCCGAGTGAAATATTTAGAAAAATGGGAATCGATTATACGCGTGGTGACAACGTTAAATTCCATGATGGATTTGCAGAAAACACGCATTTAAGAGAAAACGATTATGACATTATTTTTGCATTACGTGCATGGCAGTATTTTGATTCAAATGAAGCGGTTAGAGAGGTAAAGCGACTTTTAAAACCAAACGGCCTGATGATTATTTCAGATTTAGGGTTTAGAGTAAATAACTCGATGATGAAAGAAACGATGAAAATCATTCGTGCAAATGCAAAATATAATCAATTAGAACCTGCAGGGTCAAAGAAATATTCAATACAAATGATTAACAGTTTCCCAGTAGAATGGTTCAGTGACTTTAATTACCATAAATTCGACTTAACAAATCTTTTCAAAAAGGATTATAAAATAAAATTCACGGACGAAGAATGGTTGAAACGTATTGGAACGTCATCATGGCTTTCAAGATTTAGTGATCACCGTAAAGAGTCTGTACTAAAAGAAATTAATGATACGTTAAAAAAGTCCGTTGAAGGAGATATTTACGAGGTTCCACACGTCGTCAGTACAGCGATATTTAAAAATAAGAATAAAAACTAAAAGAAATGAATGTGTGAAAGCACATTCATTTTTTATGCAAAATTTAGGAAAACGAATACAAATTACACCAAAATTTCAGTGTAATTTGTAATTTTTATGTGTGTTAATTATCTAAAAACTTATAAAAACGACTGTAAACCGTTACCATTAGTATTTTTATTCATTCATATGTATAAATGGGTTCGGAATTTAAATATTTAGAAAATATATTTCATATATTAATTGTTTAATTTAAAATAACTGAAAATTATCAATATATAAACTTTAAAAAATAGCGTGCTAAATCCTTGATAAACGTTGATATAAAGCCTATACTGTACATAGTAAAGAAAACAAGCACATGAAATAAATTAAAAATTACAGGAGGAAAAAACATTGTATAGCACTCAAATTATTCCAGTTGAACAACGTATCAAGGAGTTTAAAGCAGAAGCTCTGAACAACAAAACAATTAAACAAAGAAGAAATAGTCGTAAATCTACAAATATTTTCTCAAAATTACTTGGTTAATTCGTATTTTTATGAACACAAATAGATTAAAACCGAAGTCAATAGACTTCGGTTTTTTATTTTTATATTAAGTTTAATTGCCAAGATACACCAAATGGATCTGTCACCCATGCAAACTGTCTGCTGAAACCATAATCTTCTAACGGCATTAATATAGACCCTTTTGACTTTATTTTGTCATAAATCGTAATTAATTCGTCCATAGAGTCACACTCAATAAAGAAACTCATACTCGGTGTAAATTTTGATGCTTCGGATACATCAGCATCGTTTAAAATGACTGGATTACCATTTATTGTAATCAAGCTTTGCATCACTTTGCCTTTCGTTTCTCCACTTTCAAAATAATTAATGAAAACGACCTCTACATCTTTAAAAACTGATTGATAAAACTGAATTGCTTCTTCTGCTCGACCTTCAAACATTAAAAACGGAGTCATTGATTTCATTCATTTCATCCTTTCTATTGTTGATTGATTGAATCTAATCCTGTTCTGTCATTGAATAAACGTATTAAATCTTATAAAATTAAAGTGTTATATAAAATAAAAGGAGTCGATTAAATGATAGCAAAAAACAGAAAAAAAGTTGAAAACTTTAATAAGCGAAAACTTTCGTTTAATAAAAATTGGACTGTTCAAACGCTAATCAATGCGTTTGTTATCATCGTCGGCTCTTTTGTCTTTGCGATTGGGATTAATACATTCATGATCGGTGGTCACCTTGCTGAAGGTGGGGTTATCGGTATATCAATCATACTTTACTATGCATTTGGTTGGTCTACTGCCCTTACGAACTTACTCATTAACGTTGTGATATTAGCTATCGGCTTTAAGTTTTTATCTCGTAGAGCAATGTATTATACAATATTTACAATACCGATGACGTCAATCATGTTATGGATAACAGCGGATTGGCAAATGGACTTTGAAAATATCATCGTAAACATGGTGTTTGGTGGTATTTTAATAGGTATGGGAATTGGTTTAATATTTAGAGTCGGGGCAACGACTGCTGGAACGACAATTCTAGCACGTATTGCGAACAAATACTTAGACGTTAACGTGTCATATGCGCTACTATTCTTTGACTTAATCATTGTGACGATCGGTTTAACAGTCGTACCGTTAGAACGTGTGTTACTGACAGTCATTGCTTTATACATCGCTACGAAAGTGATGGACTTTATCATTGAAGGTATGAACCCGAAAAAAGCAGTGACGATTATTTCAACAAAACCAGAGTTGCTCGCTGAACACGTGGCGAACGATATTAAACGCGGTGTGACAATCATGCATGGTCGCGGGTATTATACACAAGAAAACAAAGATGTATTATACGTAGTTATTAATAAAAACCAGCTCGGACGTTTAAAACGTGTCATTAAAAAGTATGATGAATCAGCGTTTGTCGTTGTCCACGATGTAAACGACGTGCTCGGTAACTTTATAATTTAAGGAGAGAACGATGGAACTACAATTATATTTTCATAATAAAGAAGTAGAGTTATTACCAGAAACAGTGTTTGAGTTTTTAAATTCTGATCAGTGGTTTAAAAATAACATTAATGGTTTGTCACGTATTTCTTATGAATCAAATAGTGAAAATGTGAGAGATGAAGGAACTCCGTTTGTACTCACATATAATGGAACAGACTATAAAGGAAAGATTGATAAATATGTCGAAAATAGAAGATTAGAATTTACGATCTTTGGTTACGATTATATTATCAAAACGATGATTAATATCGTACCGGTTGAGTCACGTTCAGAAGTCGTTATTTCATCAGTGTTAGAAACACATTCTGTTTCAACACTTTTAAAATTCGGCGCACGTAAATTTTCTATTACAAAACAATTGAATGACGTAATAAAACCAATGTACTAATTAAATGGGCGAATTGAGGTGAAGGTCATGAACGAAAGAAGATTAGAGAGAAATAAAATCTTTAGTGCGGTATTTTTAATGGCCAGTGCTTCAATTGGCCCTTTGTTTTTAATATCAACAGCAGACTTAACTGTTCAATTTTTTGAGCGTCTTGCGTTCGTCATTATAATCACTGGAATTATTGAACTTGGCATACAAATGAACATATGGCGAATACTCACTGTCGCAAAAACGCCGGCACATTTAGTCATCAATAAAATTATCCCGAATTTTGGGACGTTTATGTCTGTCGTTGTCTTACTTGGTGGAATCGCGTTTAATATCATTAATATTTCGGGCTTAGGAATTGGAATTAGTTTATTATTTAATGTCGATATAAAACTCAGCGCATCCATTGGGCTTATGATTGCGATTTTATTTTATTTATTAAATAGAAATCGTATTACGTTAGAAACGTTTATCGGAGTGATGTTAAGTTTTATTATCGCAATAATTCTACTTGCGTACGCATTTACAGCAACAGATGTACCGTATGATGTCACACTTGCAAAAACGGTCCTACCGATGATTGATTACGATATTGTGACGACAATTGCGATGATGGTTGCCCTATCGATTGGTGGATATATTAGTTTTGCTGGTGCACATCGCTTAATTGATGTAGAAATTACCGGTGAAAAGTATAAAACAGCAGTCACTCGATCTGCTGCTTATAGTGTGATTATCGTTACAGTGACACGCTTACTATTATTCTTTACAATACTCGGGTTATCTAGAAGTAACGTCATTTTATTTAAAGATAACTTATTAGAAAGTGCTTTTTCAGAAGTGTTTGGTGGTCTTGGTAGCTACGCTTTAGGGATATTATTTATATGTGCATCATTAACTTCTATTGTGAGTGTCGCGTATACGACAGGAACATTTATTAAATCAGTTAATGATATTATTAAAAAATATATCGATGTCGTATTACTCATGCTCGTTTTAACGAGTTGGTTCATCTTTTTACTAAAGGGCGAAGAGGTTGTGTTACTTCAGATTACAACAATTTTAAATGGATTAATATTACCAGTTATTCTCGGTGGGATATTACATGCTTCAAGACGCTCTGATATCGTTGGACATTATCGTCATCCACTATGGTTGTCTATATATGGAGTCTTATCACTAGCAGTATCATTTATACTCGTGTTTATTTTAATTTACGAACTTCTATAGTTATTGTTTTACAGAGAAATTAAAAAAGAATATAATATTAAAATACTTAAAAGTCTTAAAGACACTTAAGTATCGTATGCAATTAGCTTGCATACATCGAGTTTCAATTGGAGGCACACAATGACAAATTTTAAAGAAATTAAAGCAAATACTTATGAAGACATGAGTAACGAAGCGGCAACAATTATTTTCGACGCATTAAAAGAATCGAAACAATTTTCATTAGGCCTTGCGACAGGGTCAACGCCTGAGGGTATGTATGATGCGTTAGCAAAAAAAATTAACGAAGCAAATTTAGATCTGTCAGAACTAACGACATTTAACTTAGATGAATATGTCGGATTAGATGAGTCAAACGACCAAAGTTATCATTATTTCATGGAACAACATTTCTTTAGTAAGTTAGATATCCCACAAGAAAACATTCATATTTTAGATGGTGTTGCAGAAGATTTACAAAAAGAAGTGGAAGACTATGAAGCGCTTATTGACGAAGTAGGTATCGATATTCAAGTACTCGGTATCGGAAGAAATGGTCATATTGCGTTTAACGAACCAGGAACAGATTTTAATTCACTCACACATAAAGTACAGTTAACAGATGAAACGATCGAAGATAATTCAAGATTCTTTGAATCGATTGAAGACGTTCCAACTGAAGCGGTATCGATGGGGCTTCAAACGATTATGAAAGCTAAAACAATCATTCTTTTAATCTCTGGTGACAATAAGAAAAATGCACGTGATTTATTCATCAGTGGAGAAGTAACAGAAGACATCCCGGTATCCATTCTCCACAACCACGACAACGTTATTTTAATTACAGATAGTGCAGCACGTGGTGAATAATTATTATTGAATAATTATTATTGAATAATTATTTTAAAAATCGTAATATATAATTAATCATTTAACGGAGGGTAATTACCCTCCGATTTTTGTATCTAAAAATAAAAAAGAAAGGAACAAAAGATGCTTACATTTTTAAAGAAAATCAGATGGTATTTTCGAAAACATAAGCTTAAATTACTCATTATATTAGCATCTGCATTAATTTTAAACATTTTAGAAATTTTACCTCCGCTACTCATTGGTAAAACAATCGACCTCATTACAGCGGGGTCAATGACGTTAGACTCGATGAAAATGATTATCGGTGTATTCTTCTCTGCGATTCTATTGATTTATATACTGACATACATAAGTACGTATTACATCATGCAGTCTGGTTATGATATTGATGCGATTTTACGTAAGCGCTTAGTCCGTAAGTATTTAGCGATGTCCCCATCATTCTATGAAAGAAATAGCACGGGAGACTTAATGGCGCGCATTACGAATGATTTACGCAGTGTGACGATGGGAACGACATTCGGTATTATCACGATTATCGATACGTTAATTTATGGGACAATAATATTAGTTACAATGATGATTGTCGTTAATCCGGTGTTAACAATTATTGCTTTACTTCCGTTACCACTACTTATTGTGACGGAAGTAAAAATCGGTAAAAAGATTATGGAACACCATATGAAAGCACAAGAATCATTCGGAAAAATGAACAACAACGTATTAGAGGTTGTTGAAGGTGTTAGAGTAACGAGAAGTTATGTACAAGAAAATCCGGAGTATAATCGTTTTAAATCAATGACTTCTAATTATATTGACCGCATTATGAAAGTTGCGAAATTAGAAGCACTTTTTGAGCCGATTACGACGTTAGTCGTCGCAACGTCATTTATCATCTCATTTATTGCCGGTGCGTTTTTTATCAATAACGGAACGATCACACTCGGTGAGTTTATAACGTTTAATATTTATTTAAATATGATGATTTGGCCGATGTTCGCATTCGGAATTATGTTAGACACTACAGAAAGAGGTCGTGCATCACTTAACCGAATTGAAGACTTACTAAACGAAGAAGATGATGTGTTAGTCTCAGGTGAAAGTGTTCAAAACAACAACATCTCATTTGACGACTACTCATTCACATATCCGACATCGAGTCGTGAGAATTTAAAAGGTATTGATCTCGAACTTAAAAAAGGAGAGACACTCGGTATCGTCGGTAAAACGGGAAGCGGTAAAACGACGTTTATTAAACAGTTCTTAAAGTACTATTCTGAAGGTAATGGTCAATTTATTATCGATGGAAAACCGATTCAAAATATTAATAAAAAAGAACTGAGAGATTTAATTGGCTATGTTCCGCAAGAAAACTTCTTATTTAGTAAAACAGTTCGAGAAAACATTTTATTTGGTAAAGAAAATGCAACAGAAGAAGAGCTGCAGCGCGCAATTCAAAATAGTGCGCTAGTCAATGACTTAAACAATATGAAGCACGGCTTAGAAACGAAAGTCGGAGAAAAGGGTATCGCATTATCTGGCGGTCAAAAGCAGCGTATATCGATTGCGAGAAGCTTAATTAAAGATCCGGAGATACTTATTTTAGATGATGCTTTAAGTGCAGTAGACGCAAATACTGAACAACATATTATCGATGCGTTAAAGAAAACACGTAAAGATAAAACAACGATTATCATTACGCATAGATTATCTGCAGTGGAACATGCAGATCAAATTATCGTTATCGATGACGGAGCAATCGTTCAGTCTGGTACACATAAAGAGTTAATAGAAACGGACGGATGGTACAAAACACAACACGAGTACTTTAAACATGGAGGTGAAAACGTTGAACCAACTTAAAAGATTATATGAATTTACAGCTGGTCACCGTTCACTCCTTCTCTTTGGAATCGTCCTTAACTTAATCGCGGTTGGGTTAAACTTACTCGGGCCATTTTTATTAAAAATTATTTTAGATAATTACTTAGTAAAAGAGAATGTCGTTGTTAAAGGCTTAGTCATTATGCTTTTCATATACTTAATTGTCCAAGTGACTAACGGACTGATTGGGTATTTCTCAAGAATCGTAACATTAAAAGCTGGCAGTAAAGTCATTCAATCGATTCGACTTAAAGTTTTTAGACATGTTCAAAAATTACCGGTACGTTACTTTGATAACTTACCAGCAGGGAAAGTAGTAGCGAGAATCACAAATGACACAGAAACGATACTAAATGTATTTACGTCAGTTCTCACTCAAGTCATTACGAGTGTGTTTACTATTTTAGGGGTTGTTATTGCATCGTTCTTCGTAAACGTTTATGCAGGATTATTAATGATACTTGTCTTACCGTTTCTATTTTTATGGTTATACTTGTACCGAAAAGCGTCAAACAAATTTAACATGACGAAACGCGAACGAAATAGTGAAATGAACGCGTCTATTAATGAATCTATTAGCGGTATGAGTGTCATTCAAGCATTTAACAACGAAGAAAAAGTGTTTAACGAGTTTTCTAAACTAAACGAAGATTACTACAAAAGTTCAGTACGACTTTCAAGGTTAAACGCACTGACGAATACGAATTTAATCGAGTCGTTACGTAGTGTTGTACTCATGATTTTAGTTTTCGTATTCAGTTATATGTTTGTATTTCAAAACACAGCATGGTCTGTCGGTTCGATGTACTTAATGATCGACTACGCTGGGAAAATTATGATGCCTTTATATGCAATTATCGGTGTGTTTGATATTATCGAACAAGCGCGTGTCGCGACAAATAAAGTGTTCGAATTAATCGATGAGGAAGAAGAACAAGAAGACCATCAAGAGCTTCAAACGTTTAAAGGGAATATTGAATTTAACGACGTCAATTTCTCATACGATAAAGGACACCGAGTGTTAAACAACATTAACTTTAAAGTAAAAGAAAATGAAACGCTCGCACTCGTTGGGCATACGGGATCCGGTAAAAGTTCAATTATCAACTTACTGATGAGGTTTTATGATCCGGATAGTGGAGAAATACTGTTTGACGGTGTCGACACAAAAACATTGAACAAACAATCGATGAGAAGCCACATGGCAATCGTTTTACAAGATCCGTACATCTATAACGGAACACTTCTTTATAATATTCGTCTTGGTAGTGAAGATATTACAGAAGAAGAAGCGATCGATGCTTTAATCTCTGTCGGTGGAGAAATGATTTTAGAACGCTTTGAAAACGGGATTCATGAAGAACTTATTGAAAGTGGTTCGACATTATCACTTGGAGAACGTCAGCTCATTTCATTTGCGAGAGCATTAGCATTTAAACCGACACTATTAATACTAGACGAAGCAACGTCTAACGTTGATAGTGAAACAGAGCAGCTCGTACAAAATGCAATGAAAGTCGTATCTTCAAATCGAACGACTGTAATAATCGCACACCGATTATCAACGATTCAACATGCGAACAACATTCTATTATTAGACAAAGGGAATATCGTAGAATCGGGTAATCACGAGGAATTACTAAAACTCGGCGGTAAATACCAAGAAATGTACCATAAACAAGTAATGAGGAAAGAATGAGATTGAGGTTATTCTCAGAATTTTAGACTGTAGATTAAGTCGGATATCGACTTGATCTACAGTTTTTTTGTTAAGAAAGGATTATTGAGTTGACAATTTATAATTTGTCGTGTATTATAATTTTAACGTTCAAATTAAATAGAATGTTAGGTGAAAACATGGATGAAGTACATCGTATTAAAAATATTGAGGATTTAAAAGTTTTAAGTGATCCTTTTAGAGTTAATATTTTGCTAACCCTTGGAAACGTGGCTAAATCAGGACAAGAACTTTCTAAAATATTGAATGAAAAGGGATCGAAGATCTACTACCATCTTAATGAGTTGGAAAAGAGAGGGTTTATTAAAGTAGAAAAAACGGAAGTTGTAAATGGGATTGTTCAAAAATTTTATTTGCCAGTTGCTAAAGCATTTATTCCAGATATTAATATATTTAGCCAATTTACTGATACAACACATGAGAATTTCTCAGTTAAAGCAGATGAATACGACATGTTCATTAAAGAATTTAAACAATTGATAGAAAAGTACGGTAGTAATGATGGAGTGCACCAATTTATCGTATTAGAAAGTTAACCCAATACATGGGTTAATTTTATAGCCTAACATTCAAATAAATTTAAACGTTCAAAATCTTAAAGGAGAGTTTGTTATGATTAAAAATAAAGATTTTAACATTTTACTCGTTGGTCGTCTTATAGCAAATTTTGGAGACAGTCTATATAGCATCGCAACTATGTTATTAGTCTATTCGATGACAGGATCAGCACTTTACACTGGTCTTGCATTATTTATTACTTCATCAGCAGCTATTATACAAGTATTATTTAGTCCTTTACTCGATCAAATTAACTTAAAAAGATACTTAATTGGATCACAATTTATTCAAGCGATATTATTAATACTTATACCATTACTAAATCATCTAGAACTTCTAAAAGTGTCTTATATATTTATTATTATGTTTGTTATAAGTTTGATAAATCAAATTATTTATCCGGCGCAAGTTTCGATTTTACCTAAATTATTGAATGAAGAAGAATTGGTTAAGGCAAACTCTTTATTTACAGCAGCGTATCAGGGTAGTGATGCATTATTTAATGCGATTGCAGGGCTTTTAATTACTATATTTGGAATTTTCACTATGTATTACATCAACAGTGCGACATTCTTAATTAACACGATCGTGTTTATATTGTTAAGCAGCTTGATTTCAAAATTAAATCAAAATATAAAAACTAGTTCTAAAAGCAATCGATTTAAATTAGTGAACCATTTTAAACAATTAAAGAATGGGTTGTCACTCTGGAAAGAAGAAACTTTATTTCCATTGTTAGTAGGTGTAATATTTATTAACTTTGCATCAACAGGTATTTTTGCAAATCTTCCTGTATTTGCTATAAATGAAATTCACTATAGTTTTTTACTATCTACTATGGGGTTTGGGGTGTTAATTGGTGCAATTATTGCCGGAAAAAAGAAATCACAAAGTGTTTTGTTAGGTCATTTTTATATTATTGGAATTATGAGCATCGGAATATTATGGTTCGCTATGACATTCATCAGTGGTAATTCTCAAATAAATATAATTACTTCATTGATTCTATTCTTTATTGGATGGTTAATTGTAGGAGTATTAAATGTGTTTTCACAAACCATCGTTCAATTAATTGTAGCACCAGAAAAAGTAGGGGTAGCTATGGGTTCTATGATCGGTATTTCTACGACACTCGCTCCTTTAGGAGCTCTTACTGGTGGAATTATTGGAAATTATTTTGGAGTTAAAATAGCAATGGCTACCTTCTCTATGCTTTTTGTATTAGTAGCGATGTATTGGATATTTAATACATCAATTAGAAAGTTAGAAAGTATCACAAACATGATACAAAAAAGGAGTGAAGTGCTATGAAAAGATTGGAACTAAAAAGAGTTAATGTAGATGATTTAGAATTTCTGTTCGCACTTTACAATGATCCACAAGTTAATGAATACGGAGTAGATGATGGAGGTTTTACGATAACGAAAGAACATATATTAAATACAATTCAACATTTTGAAAAGCAAGCTGATGAGTTATTGATTGTGAAAAAGGATGATGAAAGTATTGGTATTGGAATGTTATATGAGATTGATAGGAAAAATAAAAATTCAAAAATCGGGATAGCAATTCATGAAAAATATAGAGGAAAAGGTTTTTCTTGGTCAAGTCTTAAATATTGTGTAAAATAAAAAA
>NZ_KV820826.1:0-507 GCF_001815515.1 Nosocomiicoccus sp. HMSC059G07 | reverse complement strand
ATTATTATTAAATTTTACCCTGAGGAAATACATATTGAAAACCCAGGGTCATTTCCTGAGGGGATTAATAATAAAAATATTATAAGTCATCCCTCTACACCTAGAAACAAGTTAATTGCGGAAACTTTTCAAAAGTTAAAGTATGTTCAAAGGTCTGGTCAAGGTGTAGATATTATTTTTAAAGATATGTTGGCACTAGGAAAATCAGCGCCTGACTATACACTCTATAGTAATTCTGTTCAACTCATTCTTCGTAGCGTCATGGAAGATATTGAGTTTTTAAAATTTATTACAAAAGAGGAAGAAAAGCATAGTTCATTTTCAGTTCAGGAGATATGTATACTGAAATATATAAAGAATAATAAGAAAATATCACTATCTCAAGCAGCAGAGGTTGCCCAAGTGAGTCATCAATCTGTACAAGTAATATTAAATGATCTAATTCAAAAAAAGAATCTGATTCAAAGAGAGAATAGAAATAGCTATATGTTTTCTCACAGAGTTTAC
>NZ_KV820825.1:0-749 GCF_001815515.1 Nosocomiicoccus sp. HMSC059G07 | reverse complement strand
AAAGCCCTATGATCCGTTTAGGATCGTAGGGCTTACCTTTAAATCTAAATAAGGGAAGCTCCCTTATTTAGATTGAGATAATATCTTTGCTAATTTATTTACTTGTCGCTTCATACTTTTAAATTCTTTATGTGTCTTTATTAAGTCATAATACTCATCAATATTGTATTTAATGCCAATTGAATTTTTACTTGCATTAATATTATAACGTGATTTTTCACTTTCACTTACTGGGTATGCAAAACTGCCTTTTACTATACATAACACTTTTTCATGACCTAATAATTTTGGATATTTTCTCGTGCCACCCCATATTTCAGCTGTAACAATTGTTAGTTTTAAATTACTTAACTCTTTTTGCTTTAATTCTTTTTTGTCTTTTAAGTGAACTTGATAACGCTCTATCCAATACTCCTTATTCTCTAATAAATCTTCTGCGATAGAAAATAAAGAATAGTGATTTGTTCTGTTAAAACGATTGCTTGTATGATGCCAACTTGTTGGGACACTTCTTTTAGCTAGGTACTTCCATACAGAAACAGGTACATCTTCTAATGATTGATATTCTTCATTTTCATATAAAAAATCTTCAATTAAACTTTTTTTGATTAAACTTAACGGCACTTCATAATTGGAGATAGCATTTTGACTATTGACTGAACGAGAATAACCTACATAACCACTGTTTAAATTAGACATTTTGAATTCCAACTTTCTTTTTTCTACCACTCTTATATTTTGAGTGTGTA
>NZ_KV820824.1:0-218 GCF_001815515.1 Nosocomiicoccus sp. HMSC059G07 | reverse complement strand
CAATAACAGTTGTAACCCCGCCATGTGCAGCAGCTGCAGTCATTCTATCCATTCCTTCATCAGGGTTTGAATAAGCATGGACGTGTGAATCGATAAAACCAGGGTAAATGAATTCATCAGTGTATTCTATGACTTCTTTTCCTTCAAGTTGATTCTCTGTAGCAATAGCTTGAATGATACCATTGCTAATACCTATATCTCCTTTTTTGATACCATTA
>NZ_KV820823.1:0-340 GCF_001815515.1 Nosocomiicoccus sp. HMSC059G07 | reverse complement strand
CGTACTGCTGTAAATATAGAAGCGTACAACGAACAAGGAACCATCACACATACTGGAACTGGTTTCTTCTATAAAATTAAATTAGGAACAGGAATAGATTATGGTAAACACGTTCATATTTGTTTAGTAAGTAATAAACACGTTTTAGAAAAAGTGACAAGCATTAGCATTTATGATAACTTAAACTCTTTCAATAAAGAGGAAGTCCCTGACAATCATAAGTTTACAGTCCAAGATGTTAAAGACAGAATCATTATTCATGAAAATCAAGATTTAGCTGTTATCAATATATCTGATTTAATGATGAATTGGATTGCAAACGATACTCAACATACTTTTA
>NZ_KV820822.1:0-244 GCF_001815515.1 Nosocomiicoccus sp. HMSC059G07 | reverse complement strand
TTTGTTCCTGATCATCCATATGTTTTATCCAGTAATAATATACAGACTTCGGTAGCTTCAACACTGTTAGGATTTCCTTCAGCGTATAAGTCGTCTCTTGCCTTACCTCAAGCGCTACTTTCGTTTTTTGTCTGTTGGATCTGTCGGTAAGGCGTTTAACTTTTTTAGAATGATATTTTCCAGTTCTTTCATTCTTAATTCTTCTCTTAGGCGTTCTAGCTCTTCACGTTCTGTTTCATTAAGT
>NZ_KV820820.1:0-417 GCF_001815515.1 Nosocomiicoccus sp. HMSC059G07 | reverse complement strand
GTACATTGAAAACCAAATAGAAGCAACAGATTATATATTAATATATGATTTCAAGCGTAGAAACCGAGAACGAAAAAGTTCAAAAATACACGCGCGATAGAGTAGAGATACTCTCTCACAAATTCATTACGATTAAGTAGTGAAGGGCGCACGGTGGATGCCTTGGCACCAAGAGCCGAAGAAGGACGGAACAAACACCGATATGCTTTGGGGAGCTGTAAGTAAGCTGTGATCCGAAGATTTCCGAATGGGGGAACCCGGCATTTATAATGTCACTCCATTACGAATTAAGTAGTGATGGTAGAGGTAGACCTGGGGAACTGAAACATCTTAGTACCCAGAGGAAGAGAAAGTAAACACGATTCCCGTAGTAGCGGCGAGCGAAGTGGGGAGAGCCCAAACCAGTTTAAACTGGGG
>NZ_KV820819.1:0-321 GCF_001815515.1 Nosocomiicoccus sp. HMSC059G07 | reverse complement strand
CTGCATATACTGTTCCTGTTGGTAATGATTCACAGGCTTTAGATAAGATTAAAAAATCTAAAATAATAATTGGTACGAGTATCGCCCAGTGCCACCACGTGGTCGCAACGTTAAATCCGTATATCCACACGAGTTCGAAGAAGCTCGTTAGAAAAACGTAAATCCATGCTTTGTTCATAAAAATCCCTTTCTAAATAAAATGAATGACTATCAGTCATTATAAAATAAAATTAAATACTACTTTAATCCGTTTAAAATAAACGTAAATAACTCTTCTTTATAGTCATTTACATTTTCTTCACTTGCTTCATCATATAAATA
>NZ_KV820818.1:0-538 GCF_001815515.1 Nosocomiicoccus sp. HMSC059G07 | reverse complement strand
TCAGTATATATCCATCTTCTCCTCTTTGAATGATTTTAAAGCCCAATTCCTTTTCTAAATTATGAATTGAAATCGTTAGCGCTGGTTGTGATATATAGAGTGCATTTGCTGCGCGTGACATCGTTTTGTGTTCGATAATCATATCTAAATACTTGAGTTGTCTTAAGTCCATTTCGTCCTCCTATAAAAATACTTATATTTATATATATTATATATATTTCACAAAACTATTGCAGTATTCTAATATTAAAATTAAGAAAACGGTTTTATGAAACGGAGGATACACGTATGGCATCTGATCAGAGTAAAAACAATTTATATATTTTTGGTATTGTTCTTGCAGTATTGACGTTTTGGTTGTTTGCACAGTCGATGATTAATATTATTCCGGCTATGCAAAAAGATATGGATATAAACTTATCTATGCTTAATATCGCAACCAGTGTAACCGCTTTGTTCTCTGGATTATTTATAGTAGTAGGCGGAGGCATTGCAGACAGAAGTGGAAGAAAGAGAATGACATATTTAGGATTGGTTC
>NZ_KV820817.1:0-590 GCF_001815515.1 Nosocomiicoccus sp. HMSC059G07 | reverse complement strand
TTTTTGTCTACATATATTTTAAAATAAGTTTGATATTTCAAAGAAAAAACAGTGGTTTACACTGTCAGTTGAGGCTCTTTGATGAGCCAGTTTGCCAACTTTTTCAAGTTCATGCATGCACAAATAAGCGTGGTGTCTCGGAACACTTTTTTAATACCTCTATGACGTGTCCATCTGAGTCCATGCTGCTCTTTCGCATCTCCAAAACGACGTTCGACGGTTTGGGATCTCTTCTTATATTCAGTTTTACCTTTTTCCGTATGTCGAATTTCTTCGACTGTATCAATGTAGGATTGCCATACATGTCGGGTAATCACTTTTTGTTTCCCCTGACTTTTTGTACACTGTGAAAGTAGCGGACACTCTTTACATTTCATAGGATCTGACATATACAGGCGATAACCGTCCTTATCTGTGCGTCTGTAAGTGAGTTCTGAACCGCCAGGACATAAGTAAACATCATAATATTCATCATAAACATATTCACTCTTTTTGAGTAAATCCTTTGAACCTCGTGGTCGAGTATATGGCATATACGGTGTAATGTTTTTATTAAGTAAATATCTCGCGTTCGCTGGTGTTTTATACCC
>NZ_KV820816.1:0-630 GCF_001815515.1 Nosocomiicoccus sp. HMSC059G07 | reverse complement strand
TGAATACTGATTAACAATATCTAAGGTTTCATCTGAATACGTAATTTCTGTCGTAGACCACTTAAACCTTCTCATCTTGTCGAAAAATCTCATTTCAAAAGGTTTTTCTTTTTGTTTTCGTCTATTAAGATATCCATTATTAAATTTATTTTTTGAGATAATTACCTCTAACGCTATTTGTCTTATAGCATTATACGCAGGATTATTGACGACTGGGTTACCCTCTCCATCTGTCCAACCTAATGAATTATGTTTTACTAGTTCTGCATATTTTCCATCTAATGCTTTATCTACATGAGCTCCTCCATCTTGATTTGCAACAAATGTAACTATATCTTTCCTAGTAAATACATTATTTTTGTCATCAAAAATGATTTCATTCCACCAATCATCAAAGCCTAAATAAAACGTCCTCCCATTATTCATTCCCATTGGTTTATAGGTTAATCCATTTATATCTTGATTTAATTTCAACAACGTCCAAGAAGATAACAAGTTTGACGGAGTATACAAACCGCCAGATGACCATAAAAGTAAAGTTTTGTTTAAATTTAGTTGATGAAGTAAAGATCTAGAATGCTTGGTTTGATGAAACATAACTCTTAAACTAATTGCTATTCTTCTTGCCTC
>NZ_KV820815.1:26547-38655 GCF_001815515.1 Nosocomiicoccus sp. HMSC059G07 | reverse complement strand
CAAGGGACTTGTTTAAATTATATTTTTTACCTAAAAATTTGTATCCTCCTACATCGTTTAAATATTCATTAACTATTTTTACCTTAAATTCAAAGCTATGCTTTTTATTCTTCATACAAAAACACCCCTAAAGTTGGATTTTAGTGTCCAACTTTAGGGGTGCAGCTCATCTAGGCAGTCCTTTTTTGGTATTTTCCATTCACCTAGTGTGTTCAACTTTGCTCATATATTATCATATTATTCGGACTACACTAATTTCCCTCCATTAGATTCGTTTTCTAAAGTAACACCGTCTTTTTTATATGAATTCTCAACTGCTCTACGTAAATATTCGACATCAAATCCTGCGCTTTGATAACCTTCTAAAATGATTGAGTAATAGTAACAACTCGGCTGCTCAAGTGGTCTGCCTTCATTCATAATATAGACCATCGCATTTACTGTCTTTTTATCTACTTTAACTTTCATCATTTCTTTTCTATACAGATGTGGCCATCCTTCATAACGATCAAGTGCCTTTTCGTCACTAGAGGTAATCTGCCACACAAGGACCGGAACGCTTTCTCCCTTGCATGGTTCAACCGTTGCAACAGCATGCGCGTGTGGCCCCCTAAAAACGAGTTTGTGGTCCTTTATTTCACTTGTTCCTACTACCTTTGCCGTTGGACACCTGTTTGCCATTTGCTCTAGATTTAAATTTGATCCGTAGGCAATATATAATTTCACCATCATTTCAATCCTTTCACAATTTACTTTTGAATGATCCCAGGTGGCTTAACCAACCCGGAATCTCCATGTCAACCCTGATTTTCAGGGCATCTAAAGCTAATAGAAAAGGGTTTCGCTCGTTTATCCATCCAAAATAAACTTCAGCGAAACCCTATAAACCTTATTCTATCAACACTTCAACTCTTCCTATTCATCCACCCTAGACAATAACGCCACAATTTCACAGTGGGACGAGCCACCAAGCTTGATGTCTAGCGCTTTTTTATGGGTGAGTACGTTTGCGGGAACATATCGACTAAAGGTGTACGTACGTGGGAACATATCAATGAATTTACTCAAATTCGGAACCTGAAATAGTTCTAATCAATACACAAAAAGACTCCCATTCAGCCGGGAATTTGTTGCTTCAACTTCTTTTAGATTACGTTTTTCTCGAATAATTTCATTCTAGAAAATAGAATTCCAACTGAACATCGTGTCAGTTGGATAAAATTGGGTTTATATTAATGATATTGACGTGAAAATTTATTCTTACCTTGATTTTAGAAATAACAATTACATATAATTTCTTAAGTAAATAATTTGTCAATAAACTTCATAGAGCATTTGAACTACTTAGATTATCAGACTTTTTTTCGAGATTCATGATGACGACACCAACAATAATGATCATAAGACCGAAAACGTTTAAGCCTGAGAGGATTTCATTAAAAAGAAACATTCCAACTAAAGCTGTTCCTGCAGTCCCAAGTCCAGCCCATATGCTATATGCGACACTTAGTGGAATAAACTTTAGAGAAATAATTAACAAAGTAAAAGAAATTCCAAAGCCAATGACAAGAGCAATACTAGGAATTAAATTCGTAAACCCATCAGATAGTTTAAGCATCGATGTAGCAAAAATTTCAAATAAAATGGAAATAAATAAAATCAAATAATATTTCATACCATAATAACTCCTTTTTAAATTCTCATTAATACAACGCCAACAATCAGTAAAAGAATACCTACAGCGCCTTGTATAGTTATTTTTTCCTTAAAAATTAAAAAACCTACGAGTGCTGTTAATGCTGTTCCTGTCCCACTCCAAGCTGCATAAGCGAAACTTAACGGTATGGAAATTAATGACAATGAGAGTAAATAAAAGGCTAACGCATACCCAATAATTACCCCAAGGATTGAAAGTACTTTTTTATTGCTACTTATTGAAGTTAGTTTCATCATGCTTGTACCAAATACTTCCGCAAGAATCGCACTTACTAAAAATACATATGCCATTTAAATCACATCTCTTTCCATTAAATCACAATAATGAAGCACTATTTTTTCCATTCTTTCTTTAAAAATATCCACATAGCTATACATGATAGAAAACCAAATTCCGTCACAAATCAAACGCAGTTCTAAAATCTTATCAGGATTTCCTTTGTCTTGATCGAATAGTTTGATCCAGTGTTCAGATACGGATTCCCACAGTTCTATACTCTTTCCATCTTCTAGAGAAGAAATAAAAACCGATGGAAGCAAAACATTTTCAGTATCATCTAAATAGTCAATGGTTGCTAATGCATATGCCCGTGTAAATTGATAAGCTCCAGACAGTTTAGATTTATATTTGTTAATTTTTCCCTCGAATTGTTCTATCACCATTTTATTCATATTTAATAATAATATTTCTTTACTATCAAAGTGATAGAGAACACCACCTTTTGTAATTCCAGACTTCTCGGCAAGGTACTGCATGGTTAATTTTTGGATACCTTCCTCATTTATAATCTTAGCCGCATTTGTAAGAAGTTCTTCTTTTTTACTCAACATACATCACTCCAGTTATCTATATTACTGTACTGAACGTTCAGTACAGTAATATTAGCAAATCATTTTTAAATTGTCAATTATTGATTTTATATAAAATGACACTAGCATTGCATTAATTAACACAAAATATTAACAACATATCGAATATTCACTAATTTACTATTATCCAAAGAAAAAGTCCTTTATAATGGATATAACCAGGTGGTAACCCGTCCAAATCCATTAATAAAGGACCAAACTCATGGACAAGATTACACGAAAAACATCATTTGAGCAATGGTTTTCACCTATAAATCTTCAACTATTTGAAGAAAACGTAAAAACATTGAAATTAGACCACTATACAAAAAAGCTAACGACAGAGTCATTCCTGAAATTATTACTTTTTTCACAACTAAAAGAGGTGGAGAGTTTAAATGCCATAAGCGACTGGCTTTTCAATGACCAACTTCAACATGAAACCGAGCTGAATTCGATAAGTGTATCTCAATTATCACGGCGATTAAACGGTATGCCACCGCAACTATTTCAAAGTATATTTTTGGACTTAGTAGCTCAAATTCATGATAAAACTCATTATTCTAAGCTAGTCATGCCGTTAAAAATTATTGATTCAAGCACGCTACCACTCAGCCTAGCTAATCATCGGTGGGCCGAATTCCGTAAAACAAAAGCAGGTGTCAAGCTACATCTCCGCTTGGTATTTATGGAGAAAGGAATATCCTATCCTGAAAAAGCCGTGCTAACTAACGCAAAAGAACATGATCGAAATCAGCTTGAAGTTATGGTCGATGACAAAGAGTGCATGTATGTGTTTGACCGCGGCTACTTAGATTATGATCGTTTCGATCGTATGACAGACGATGGCTACTTTTTCCTTTCTAGGCTTCGTAAAAATGCCGTCATTCGGGAAATTTACGACTTTAAGCTAGAAGAGGATTCGCCGGTTCTATCGGACCAAATGGTCTTGATTGGTACAACGCAAAACCGTGCTGAAAATTACTTTCGCCTATTAAAAGTTGTCGATTCAAAAGGGAATGTACTCCATTTAATAACTAATCGTTTTGATTTAAGTCCAGAAGAAGTCTCTGAGATGTATAAATCGCGATGGGCGATTGAACTCTTTTTCAAGTGGATTAAACAACATTTAAACATTAAAAAGTTCTATGGTCAGAGTGAGTTCGTCATTCACAATCAAGTATATATTGCGATGATTGTCTTCTGTTTAAATGTGCTGGTTCAAATCAATACAGAAAGCAAAAGAACTATTTTACAAATCAGCCGTTTATTAAGGGCATCTCTATGGAAACCAGCTTACATCTGGCTTCTAAAAATAGAAGGGAAAGGCGCCTCTTAATAAAGAAAACGTCGCTGTCACTCATGTTTAACTGTATATTTAAAAAAATGGATGGAGCCACCTTTAGTTGGGTATTCAGTTTTTTGGCTCTCTCAGAAAATAAACAAAAACTGAAAATTACAATAATATTAATGCAACGCTAGTGATAAAATGATACTGTTATAAAAAAATGCCTACATCTAGTAGACATTCTTGAATTATTAATATTTGTTTCGGTAATGCTCCCCAAATTCGCATATCTTCCTGACCTACTGACCAAATGGCAATACTCTGAAACTTCCACTTGTAAGTTGTCCCTATTATCCAATCAACTAGACTATCGATATCTTGATAATAAAGAATTGAAAAGCCGATGAAAAGTTACCTCCGATTTCACAGGGTCATGCAATTAATCTATACATCAATTTCAACAATCATTTCAGACTTAAATTCAATCTCCAACTTTTCAGGATGAACTACAATTCTCTCAACCATCCGCTTAACTAGCTGCTCATCATACGTTTCTAGTTCGCATGTTTGCTCTTTTAATAACGCTGATATTTGTTCCAATCGTTCTCTTCCATGATCTTGTTCTGCAATCTCTAGTTGAAGTTGTTGTTTTTCTTCTCTACGTTTGTAAATATTATCGACAACGTCATTATAGTCTTTGTTCGAATTCGCTAGGCCGATTAAAGAATGTTGCAAGGCTTCCAGTTCTTTTTCAACTTTCACCAGTTTATCGTGTAAATGACTTGATAACGTATGTGCAATATTTTGTTCTAAGACTTTTAGAAAGTTGCTCCGATTTTTAAACAGTTCATTTATCGCTTGGATAACGGCTTGCTTTAAGTCATCTTCTCTAACAGTTCGCGCATCACAAAACACTCCTGTATTTTCAAGCCTGCTGACGCATCGCCAAACGATTGACCTCTTCCCTCGGTTATTCCAATGGACTCTTCTAAATATTTCTCCACAGTTTTCACAAAATACAATCTGAGCCAAACTGTGGTTACTGCTGTAATTTCGCCTTTGTCCATTTTTACTAATATGAGCGATTTTTCGTTTTTTCAATTCTTCTTGTACTAACATGAAAAGGTGCTTTGGTATGATAGCTTCATGATTGTTTTCTACATAATATTGTGGAACAACCCCATCGTTGTTCACTCGCTTTTTCGATAAGAAATCGACTGTATATGTTTTTTGAAGGAGTGCATCTCCCATATATTTTTCGTTCGTCAGAATTTTATGCAGTGAACTACTGTACCATTTCTTTCTTCCCGCACCTGTTAATATGCCGTCCGCTTCAAGTCCTTTTGCAATTTTATTTAAGCTAAATCCTTCCAGGTATTCTCGGTAAATTCGCTTGATGATTTCCGCCTCTTCTGGCACAATGACTAAGCGTTTATTTTCATCTTTTGTGTAGCCGAGAAATCGATTATGGTTTACTTGCACTTCGCCTTGTTGGTATCGATATTGAATACCAAGTTTTACGTTTTGGCTAAGCGACTGACTTTCTTGCTGAGCAAGTGACGCCATAATCGTCAACATCACTTCCCCTTTCGCATCCATCGAATTGATATTTTCTTTTTCAAAGAATACGGGTATATCTTGTTCTTTCAGCTTTCTTATATATTTCAAGCAATCTAACGTGTTCCTTGCAAATCGGCTAATGGACTTTGTAATGATCATATCGATTTTTCCATCCATACAATCAGCTATCATTTTATTAAACTGTTCTCGCATTTTTGTGTTCGTTCCTGTAATGCCATCGTCTGCATAAACTCCTGCAAGTTTCCACTCGGGATTAGCTTGAATGTATGACGTGTAATGTTCGATTTGCACTTCATAACTCGTTGCCTGTTCATCACTGTCAGTTGATACTCGGCAATAAGCAGCTACCCTCAGCTTTTGCTTATCACTTACTTCCCTCGTTCTTCTTGGTCTTGCCGGGATGACTGTAACATTTCTTGAACTTTCCATACTCTAGGTCACCACACTTTCTATTAAACTGTAAACATATTCTGCTTGTTTATATGGGTTGTCATGTTTGATATCGATAGATGGTAAAGTGAATGTGGGAATTTCAAACGGGGTTTCTTCTTGTTTTTTATTTAGTCTTCCTAATTTTTTTGCCCGTTTATATCTTTCTATCTTCACTTTTTCAAATAATTCTTTTGATATTAAGGTAGGAAAAATATCCGTTCCTAAGTATCTTTCATCCGTTAATATTCGGGTAATACCGCCATGATTTCGCTTTATTCCCGCTTCCTTAGCGGCATTTGCTAATGACAATCCTGATAAATACGCTTGAAAAAGATGCTGCAGTTGTTTCAGCTCTTCTTTATTTATGACTACTTTACCGTTTTCAATTTGATAGCCAAATGGTGTATGTGCCATCACCTATTCACCTCTTCCTTTAGCAACAAGCCACTTTTTAATAAAAAACCTATTTTTGTTGACGAGTGTATATAAACCTTTTCAATATATTCGTTAAATATCGTTTCTTCAAATGATGCAACTTTCTGCTGTTTATTGGTGAAACTCATCAGTCTTTTCAGTTCGTAGACTTGTTCTTCTTCGTTGCGAATAAGTCGTAGCAACCGTTCTTTATCCTCCAACAACTCATTAATTTGGTTGTCCATTTTCGTCCGTTGTTCTTCATACAATTTCTGTTCTAAAAACTTATCATCCATTAGCTTTTTCAACATTTGACTCTTCGCATAGCACTCAGTCAATTGCAATTCAATATGATCGAGCTGTTCTTCTGTATCATGTTTAAAGCCATTTTTCATTGTTTCAAAAAGTGGATGTAGTATTTCTTTTCGAGCAAAAACGAGTTTGTTCATCATTGTAATAAAAGCTTGATGAATGCGTTCTTCCTTAATGAAAAGCATCGAACATTCATCTCTGTTTTTAATGTGTGTTGAACAGCACCAAGCAATATATTTTCTATGCGTAGAAGTGTGAATTCTCCTTTTAAATGTATCGCCACATTCCGCGCATTCAATTTTCCCTGAAAAAGGATAACGGTTTAAATACTTTCTACTTCCAGCAGCTACATTCTTTTGGCTTGCTTGATATTCTAGCATTCGATTAGCCGCTTCAAAATCAGTATGTGTGATGATTGCTTCATGATGATTTTCAATTAAGTATTGATCCAGTTCACCTTGATTTACTTTTCGATTAAAATGCTCATCAGTAAAAGTCTTTTGAAGTAGCACATCTCCAGTGTATTTTTCGTTCTTAACAATTCCACGTATCGTAGAACCTGTCCAATTGCCATTTCGTTTTGTTGGAATTCCTTCTTCATTTAACTGCCTGGCAATTCTATCCGTTCCTATTCCTTCTAGTACACTGTTAAAAATCCGCTTGACGACCTGTGCTTGTTCTTCATTTACAATTACTTGTTCATCGATATAATCGTAACCGTATGGCGGGTACGATAACTTGTAAATCCCTCGTTTAAATCTTTGTCTAATCGACCATTTACTATTTTCGGAAAGTGACACTGATTCATTTTCTGCAAGGCTACTTAAGATTGAAAGCATAAGTTCACTTTCCATCGAATTTGTATTAATTTTTTCTTTTTCAAAATAAATGTGTACACCTAAATCCATCAATTTTCTGACTAACTCCAGGCAATCAATTGTGTTTCTCGCAAATCGACTAATTGATTTCGTTAAAATGAAGTCTATCTTTCCTTTTTCACAGTCAGATATTAATCGAAGCAATCCTGGTCGTATATCCTTTTTGGTCCCTGTGATGCCTTCATCACTATAAATATCAACGAGCTGCCATTCATCATTATTTTCAATTATAGTTTTATAGTGTCGCCTTTGTGCTTCTAAACTAATCAATTGATCCTCGTTCGATGTTGACACTCGTATATAGGCAGCAACCTTTTGTTTCGGTTTTCCTATTGAAGATGTTGCCGCATCAAGTGTTGTTATCTTTCTCATCCACTCACTCTCCTTTCTTGCATGTGACATATTAGCGTTATAACACTGTTATATCAAGGTTTATCGCACATTAAAGGGCCTAATAAGGGGGTGAATTTTTGACGATTTAGTTTGCTTATTTGATTGTATTCTTCCTGAGAAACAAGCTCCTGTTCATATAGTTTCATGAGCAACTTTTCAGCAAGGTGATATTGAAGTTCATTAATAGTTGATATGTAATTGAAGTTCTAGATATAATGAAAGTAGATTATTCAGCAAACGGTCAATTTTATTGGAGGGATGATTGAAATGTTTAATTTAAATAATGCTAAACTAGAGAAATTGGATATTGAAGAACAAGAATATCAAATTGAACAAGATGAATTAGATATTGAAGAACAAGAATATCAAATTGAACAAGATGAATTAAATATTGAAAGGCAAAATATTTAATCGTTTTTAAAAGGTTGGTTTTTAACACCCTTTTTAAAAATTACAAATAAATTTCTTTTGAAATTTTATAAAAAGGCTCAAAGAGAGAATTGTTTGAAGTGTTATAATTAAATTAAATAATTCCACAATCGGGCGCGATTGTGGAAGATTAAATAGTCATTTAAGTTACAACCGAAGAGTTTAACTGCTCCTCGGTTGTTTTTATTTACTCATATTTCACAAACACATCTTTAAATCCAGCTTTCATTGCTTTTAATTGTTGCTTACCCACATTTTTAACACTTCAACCTTTTACTTTTCCACCCTTGACAACAGCGCCACCAACTCCACATGCACTGTATGCGGAAATAGATCTACAGGTTGTACGATTTTTAGTTCATAGCCAAAATCTCTGAGCCATGTGATGTCTTTTGCGAATGTTTCTGGGTTACATGAAACGTATACTACTCTATCTGTTTGAAGGCGTCCGATTCTACGCATCACTTTTCCACCTGCACCTGATCTTGGTGGGTCGAGCATAATGACGTCTGGTCTGCCCCAGTTTTCTAGTACTTCGTCGATACCACGTCTAGCGTCCTTTGCGAGGAAATAAGTATTAGTAACATCGTTATCTTCAGCGTTTTGTTTCGCTGATTCTATAGAACTCTCGACAATTTCAATTCCAGCGAGTCTTTTAACACGCGTTGCAAATGGTAATGAGAACGTTCCTACTCCGCAAAATAAGTCAATCATCGACTGGTCTTTCGTTGGATTTGCAAATTCTATTGCGAGGTCTACTAACTTTTCTGCTTGTCTTGGATTTGTTTGGAAGAACGTATCAAACCACAGACGATAGTTAAATCCGTACATTTCATCGTGAATATAATCTCTACCGTGTAAAACGACTGTGCGTTCAGATTGTGTCATATCAGCTAAATCTGTATTTTTTGACCACGTAATACTCTCGATATTTTCTATTTCAGATACTAACGTTTTTAATAGTTGATTAATTTCTGCTTCATATCGTTCTGGATCGTCTGCGGCAAATATCGCACACATCACTTCACCTGTATGTTGAGATTCTCGCACCATTAAGTAACGTAAAATTCCTTCTTTTGTATCTTTGTTATATGTTTTAATGCCACTTTGTTTTGCCCACTCTGAAACGATATTCATGACTTTTTCAGTCTCAGCACCAGCAATTAAACATGAATCTAGGTCGATAATATTTCTAAAGTTATCCATTTCATGAAGACCGAGTTCACCATTACTACCGAACGTAAACTCCATTTTGTTACGATAACGCCACATATTTTCCGCTCCGATAATTGGACGAATCACCGAAGGGTCGAACCCATTGTTTTCAATGTGCATTTTAACAGCATTTTCTTTTACTTTTAGTTGCGCATTGTAGTCAAAATGTTGCCACTGACATCCACCACATATATCAAAATACTTACATGGTGCGTCAATGCGGTTTTCATCTTTTTTAATAATCTCAATTGGATGCGTAAATGCACTTTTACGATTCATAGCATTTGGTACATTTACACGGACTACTTCTCCAGGAATAGTACGAGGAACTGTTAAACGTAAATTTTTACCTTTACCTTCCCAGTCATCTCTTCGATACTTTGTGACACCTTGACCTTTTTTATTAAAACTTTTTATTGTCACATCATATATGCGTGACTTTGACATAACTTTCACCTTCTATTTTTTCGATAAACTAACGACACACTCCACGTGATACGTCTTTGAAAACATATTGTACGGTGTGATTGAACCGATTGTATATTTTTCACTTAATATTTTTAAATCTCGCCCAAGTGTTGCTGGATTACATGAGATATATACGATTCTCTCTGGTTCCACTTGTAAAACCGTATCTAAAAATGTACGGTCGCACCCTTTCCTCGGTGGATCTATAAATAGTACATCGATATGTTTTTCGTTTACAATCTCTTTAATTTTCTCTTCAGCTTTACCATTTATATACGTCGCATTTTTTATGTCGTTTAACTTTGCATTGTCTCTTGCATCTTCGACTGCACTTTCGACGATTTCTACACCGATCACTTCATCCACTTTGTTTGCTAACAACTGACCGATCGTACCAATACCTGAATACGCATCGACGACGACGTCTGTTTTTGTTAGTGCAGCTCGTTTGATTGCTTCACTATACATCTTTTCTGTAATATCATGATTCACTTGATAAAACGATAAGTCTTTCACTTTAAATTGTTTTGTTAATAACTCATCTTTTATATATGACTTACCGTAACGTACGACTGAGTTGTAACTCGTGACGAGATTTGTTTTTTCAGTGTGAATGTTTTGAATGACACTTGTAATTCTAGCGTCTTGTATGAGTTCATCGACTAATGGTTTAAATGTATATGATTTACCATTCGTAACAAACACGATTTGTATTTCACTATCATCGTGATTAGAACGGATGATTAAATGTCTTAAAAGTCCGGTATGTTTCTCTTCATTGTAGATTGAAATGTCGTATTTTACTATCAGTTTTCTTAACACTTCGATGATCTCGTTATGACTTCTTTTTTGAATCATACAATGATTGATATCGACGACATCTTTACCATTTTTATGAAATTGACCGATGACCACTTTGCCACGCTGTTCTCTCACTGCAAATACTGTTTTATTTCGGTAATAATATAGCTCTTCAAGTTCAACTGTATCGTTCACTTCTATATCTTTAATATGACGTCTCAACGTATTTAAAACCGCTTCTTTTTTAAAGTCTCGTTCTTCGGTTTCATCCATATGTTGAACGTGGCATCCACCACAGACGTCATAATATTTACATGGTGGATTTACACGATTTTCACTTCTCGATAAAACATCTATTACTTTCCCTTGACTAAACTTTTTACCAGTCTGAGTGAGTGTATATGTAATTGTTTCATTTCTTATAGCACCATCTATAAACGCGAGGTGATTTTCTTTTACAACACCTCTACCGTCATGTGTGTATCCTGACACTTTACTTTTATATATATTATCCATATGATCCCCTGTTTTCTCTTTTAAAAATAGATGAAATTAATTATAATATTTATATTAAGATTTGGGAGGGTATGTCGTGAGAGCGAGTGGTTTGATGTTATGGGTTTTATTTGCATATATTCTTTTTACTGCATTTGAACTTGGTTTACCAGCAATCATTATGACTGGTGTCTCATTTTTTATTGCGTTAAATTTTACCCTCGTAAGAAATACGCATATTGAAGCATTTAATGAAAAACATAAAACGACGTTCGATGAAGAAATCGAGTCGATTAAAAATGAACAAAAAAACGAAGAATAACCAAAGCGGTTATTCTTTTTTAATTCTTACTTTAATGGCTTGTTGTAAATTTTTAAAATGTGCAGGTAACACACCACCGAGTTCTCCGTCTAAATTTAACTGTACTTCTTCGAAACTTGAGACGTATAGCTCTCTTGATTTAAAGTATTTTACTTTATCGTGCTTTAAATGATTCCCGCGCATCGCAAGCGTTAAAACATGTGCAAGCTCTGCTAAATTGACCTCTTCTAATATTAGAACCGAAAAATAGCCGTCGTCTAACTCTGCATCTGGTACGAGTTGTTCAAATCCACCAATCGAATTTGTTAAACCGATTAAAAAAATCATGACGCGCCCTGTATAGACACCCTCATCATGTTCAATACGTATAGGAAATGATGTGATTTGTGGGATGAGTTCAATTCCTTTTACATAATATGCAAGTGATCCGATAACTGCCTTTAAGCGACTCGGTGCTTCGTAAGATACTTCTGTAATCTTACCGCCCCCGCCGATATTCATAAAGTATTTACCGT
>NZ_KV820815.1:6087-26447 GCF_001815515.1 Nosocomiicoccus sp. HMSC059G07 | reverse complement strand
TCTATCGCAAATGGTTCACCTTCAATAATATAGTCGAGCGCTTCAAAAATATCGCTCGGTATACCAAGCGCTCGTGTAAAATCATTTACTGTTCCCATTGGGATAATCCCAAACTCAGGTGTAGCCTCATGCTGAAGTAGACCGTTAATTACTTCGTTTACTGTCCCGTCACCACCAACCGCAATGACTAAATCAAACTCGAGTTCACATGCACGTTTTGCAGCAACAATCGCATCACCTATACCAGTCGTTCTATGTGCACTCGCAATGTACCCTGCACGTTCTAAACGTTCGAGGATTTGAGGAAGTTGTTGCTCAAACACTTCTCGCCCTGCCGTCGGATTATATATAATACGTGCTGTTTTCATAAGCTATCACCTACGCATATTTGATCGTACTAACAATATTTGCTCATGTTAATGAAAAATATTTTTAAATATGGTATTATCTAATCTAGATAATTGTATCATATATAATATAGACATTAAAAAATTACGAGGAGATTTGATGAAAAAACTAATTATTGTCCTACTTTCACTAGTATTTTTATTTTTATTATACTTAAATTTTTTACACGAAAATAAGAGTAACGTAGATAATAATAACAATACTAGTCAAGTAGAAAATTCCAGTAACAGCGATAACCAAAAAGATAAAAACGATCACACGAACAAAGAAGATGATGGAAAAGAAGAAGCTTCTACATCAGAAAATAATGTTTCAAGTGAACCACTTATATTTAATGAAGATGTCATCCAAGAAAAGTATGATGCAAACATTCAAAACAACGAACCGTTAACGGTCGATGTTGTATTACCGACGTATTATAGCGATGCATTCATGAACGATTTAAAAGAAGCATTTAACAATACGACGATTGAATTTAATCGTATCGATATTGATGTAAATTCTGGTCAACTTGCACAGTTAAACATTAATGACAGTGCTGATGTCGTTCTATTAAGCGCACTCCAAATTCAAGACTATAACGAAGAAGTACTTCCAAGTCACGACTTACCGAACGTATTACGTATGTATATGTCGCTACTTGAAGCAAATAAGACAGCTGTTATTTTAAGTGAACCAAACGCACATGCGCATGTTAACTTACAAAATGTATTAGAAGATGATCAAGCATTTATGAGAGAGAACGATTACTTCTACGTTGATAATAGTAGAATAGAGCTCGATGACATGTATGATTACGATCAAAACGTATTAACTCGTGAAGCTGAAAAAGAAGTTGCTAAAAACATTAGAGATTTCTTCCTACAATAATAAAAGACTTTGCACCTAAACTATAGGGGCAAAGTCTTTTTTAAATATTATCTCTTATTAATTTCTTCTAAAAGAATCTTGTTAACCATTTGTGGGTTTGCTTGTCCACGTGATTTTTTCATAATTTGTCCAACTAAGAATCCAATCGCACGGTCTTTACCATCTTTAAAGTCAGCGATTGATTGTGGGTTCTCATTAAGAACTTCTTCGACCATTTCACCAAGTATTGCTGGGTCTGAAATTTGCTCCATACCGAGCTTTTTAGCTGTTGCTTTTGCTTCTCCACCGTTTTTAATTAGTTCAGAGAATAATTTTTTCGCTTGTTTACCTGAAATTGTGCCATCTTCAATAAGTCCGATCATTTCAGCTAAGTTTTTCGGTGTAATTTCTGTGTCGTGAAGTTCTACTTGTTGTTTGTTTAAGTACTCGTTCACACTAGTCATGATCCAGTTTGATGCAAGTTTTGGATCTGCTTTATGAGTTTCGACCATCTCGTTAAAGAAGTCTGAGTGTTCTTTTGTGAGTGTTAAAATATCTGCGTCATATTCTGGTAAACCGTACTCTTCTAAGTAACGTGTTTTTAACTCGTCTGGTAGTACTGGAATACTCGCTTTAACAGATTCTCTCCACTCGTCACTAATTCTAACTGGACCTAAGTCTGGATCTCTAAAGTAACGATAGTCATCTGCAGTTTCTTTAACACGCATTAAAATAGTTTCGCCAGTTTTTTCGTCGAAACGTCTCGTTTCTTGTTTGATTTCTCCACCAGACATTAAGACTTGTTGTTGGCGTTTTTCTTCGAATTCTAAACCTTTACGTACGTGGTTAAATGAGTTTAAGTTCTTTAACTCTGTTTTCGTACCGAATTCATCTTGTCCGTATGGACGAATTGAGATGTTCGCATCCGCACGTAATGATCCTTCTTCCATTTTAACGTCAGAAACACCTGTATATTGGATGATCGATTTTAGTTTTTCTAAATATTTGTATGCCTCTTCAGGTGTACGAATATCTGGTTCAGATACGATTTCTACAAGTGCTGAACCATGACGGTTTAAGTCGACGAGTGAATGGTCGTCTTTATGGACTGATTTACCAGCATCCGCTTCTAAGTGTAGACGCGTGATACCGATTTTTTTCTTTTTACCATCCACTTCAATTTCGATATGTCCGTGCTGACCGATTGGTTCTTTATCCTGCGTAATTTGGTACGCACTCGGGTTATCTGGATAGAAGTAATGCTTTCTGTCAAATCGAGTAACAGATGGAATTTCCATATTTAAAGCAAGAGCTGCTTTCATTGCGTACTCGATTGCTGTTTTGTTAACGACTGGTAACGCACCAGGATGTGCAAGTTCCATAACAGAAAGGTTTGTATTTGGTTCTGCACCAAAGTGTGAAGGTGCACCTGAGAATACTTTTGATTTTGTATTTAACTCGACGTGTACTTCGAGTCCGATTACTGTTTCAAAATGCATTTATTTAACCTCCAATGTGAGATTTTTTAATTCATCGTGAAGATTAAATTGTTGTTCGAATTTATACGCTGCATTGTAAATCTTACTTTCTTCGTAGTGATTTCCAATGATTTGTAATCCGATTGGACGATTATCTTCAGTTAAGCCACACGGTACTGATAATGCTGGTAATCCTGTTAAGTTTGCAGGGATTGTTAAGATGTCTGTCATCCATACATTCTCGTCTGGTTTACCAAATTCATGTGCTGGTGCAGCTGTTGTTGGTGTTAATATGAGATCGAATTTCGATAAAACTTCCGCAAATTCTTCCATTACTAATCGGCGTACTTTTTGCGCTTGTTCGAAGTAATCTTCAAAATGACCTGCTTGTAACATATACGTACCTAAAATGATACGGCGTTTTACTTCGTCACCGAAACCTTCTCCACGTGTTTTCTTATATAAGTCTTCTAAGTTTTCTGCTTCAGCACGGTAACCGTAACGAATTCCGTCAAAGCGTGCTAAGTTAGAAAATGCTTCACTTGAACTTACGATTTCATAAATTGAAATGACTTTGTCTAAATGATCGATACTGACTTCTTCAACTTCAGCACCGAGTGATTTAAACGTTTCAACTGCTTTTTCAATGCTTTCACGTACTTCAGCGTTAACATCTTCTGTCATTAATTCTTTAACGACTGCGATTTTCATACCCTTAATATCGTTATCGATGTTTGTTAAGAAATCCGCTTCTTTGTCCGCAGTTGTACCGTCAAACTCATCGAGTCCACTTAAAACGTTTAAAAGTATCGCATTATCTTTTACCGTCTTTGTAATTGGGCCAATTGTGTCAAATGATGAACCGAATGCAATGCCACCAAAACGTGATACTCTTCCATACGTTGGTTTCATACCAACGACACCGTTAAAGCTTGCAGGTTGACGAATTGATCCACCAGTATCAGTTCCGAGCGCTGCTGGCACAAATCCTGCCGCAACTGCAGCTGCAGAGCCACCTGAAGATCCACCTGGAACGAGTTTTGTGCTCCAAGCATTTGTCGTCTTTTTATAATAGGACGTTTCAGTTGTTGATCCCATCGCAAACTCGTCTAAGTTAATTTTACCGAGACTAATTGTTTCTGCGTCTTTTAACTTTTTAACGACCGTCGCGTCGTTAATTGGTGTAAAGTTTTCAAGCATTTTAGATGCTGCTGTTGTCGTGATCCCTTTTGTTAAAATGTTATCTTTAATACCGACCGGTAATCCAAATAGTTCACCTGTCATTTCATCTTTTGCTTGCAATTCATCAAGATGCTTTGCTTCTTTTAATGCGTTTTCTTTCGTTAATTTGATGAATGACTGAACGCTATTATCATGCGCTTCAATATGTTTATATAATCCTTCAACGACTTCTGAAGGTGTGAGTTCTTTTTGCTTAATTTTTGATACGATTTCTTCAACCGTTAAATGATGAATGTTAGTCACCAATGTCCCTCCTAGGAAATCATTTTTGGTACTTTAAATTGTCCGTCTTCTGTTGATTCTGAGTTTAATAACGCGTCTTCAATCGACACTTGATTGTTTGGATCGTCTTCACGTACGACGTCATAAATCTCTAACGCATGTGTTGCTGGTTCAACGTCAGATAAGTCCATGTTTTTTAAATCCTCTGCACGTTGTACGATGTCTGTAATAGACTCGGCATAACGCGTTGCTTCATCTTCAGTTAATGCAACTTTCGCAACGTCTGCCATCTTTAGTACTTCTTCTTTTGATACTGTTGGCATAAATATCCTCCTTTTTAAAACACGTATTATTTTATCAAAATATACGTTTCAATTCTATTGTTTGTTATTCTGTAATATAAAGTTCCGTATTCTCTTCACCGTCAGACGTAATAATCGAATACACTTTTGACTTATCTTGAATCTTTGCTTGAACTTTTGTGCCTTTAAAATGTTTTTCGACAAGTTCATACACGAATTGGCTTAAGCCGACCATTTCACCACGTGACTCGTATTCAAATGGTATTTCAATCGATAACTCGTCGAGTTTACCGTCACGAATCACACCACGTCCGACACTTGTAGAAAATGATTTAAAGTAACTTTCGAGTTCACGGTTAAATGCGCGGTATTCGCTGTTCACGTCTTCTGGTACTGATTCATTATTTGACGGTAGTAAAACGTTCTGTTCATCGATTGTTTCAAACTTAGGAATTTCTTTTGCACCTGGTTCAACAACCGCGTAGGATACGAAGTTACCAGGTATAATATCCGTTCCTTTTGATTGGATAAAGATCGCAAATACGACTTTTTTATCGACATAATCACTGTTTTCTCGAAGTCTCTCTAAAATTTCACGCGCCATATCTTCGCCCTCTTTTTGAACGACTTCTAAATCTAAATCTTTTTGATATGTCGTACCATACTGCTCTTTTTGATATAAGTACTCACTGTTCATTGCAAGACCGAACGTAATCCCTTCGAACGTCTGATTACCTTCTTCGTCAATTTTTAAGTAGTCTTGCTCAAGTATATGAGATAAGTAAAGTGGCGCGTTCTCTGCAAGTTTTTCTGGATCTTCTTCTCCGTTGTTTGATGGGTTTAACCCTAAGTTACTAAACGCACCTGTCCTTTTAAGTGTTGCCTCATCCATCTCATCGATTTGTTCTTTCGTATATTGACGTTTTAAATACTCTCGAGTCATTTTCTCAGACATAATTTGTCCTTCGCGAAACACGTATTCATCTGTTGGAAAGAATCTTTTCGACTGCTCAAAAAGGCCTTTTTCAAATGCTTCCATGTTATACGTTGAAACCATGTTAGAACTTGTTAACCCGCGTGCTGGAGAGAGTTCGTATGGTAAGACAGATTGGTAATAATCGCTTGAAATACTCTGTGTGACACTATCTTGTACATCTTCATTTCGTACAGTTTGAACGTTATTGTTATTTTCATCGTTATTTTCTGACGCATTCTCAACGTCGACAGACGTATTCGAACATGCCGTTAATATCGCTGTACCAAACAACGTACTCATTACAAGTTTTTTCATTTGCTATTCGCCCAACCTTTCGAGTAAATCCGCTTCACTCCATACAGTAATTTCTAACTCTCTCGCACGGTCTAATTTAGACCCCGCATCACTTCCAGCGACGACGACATCTGTGTTTTTAGACACACTACCTGTCACTTTCCCGCCATTTAACTCAATTTTTTCTTTTGCTTCCTTACGTGTTAACTCTTCGAGTTTACCTGTTAATACAAACGTCATCCCGTCAAACTGTGTACTCTCTTGCTCTTCAACCTCTTCAGTCATATTTAAACCTGCTGATTTTAGTTTTTCTATAAGATGAATAAAATCTTCGTTTGACGTATACGTTACAACAGAATCTGCGATCACTTCACCGATTTCAGGAACTTCCATCAACTCGTCTTTTTCAGCAGATAAAATATTATCCATCGTTATAAATCTCTCAGCAATTAAACGTGATGCTTTTTGGCCGAGAAAACGAATACCAAGACCAAATAATAACTTTTGAAGTGGTGCTTCTTTACTCGCTTCGATTGCGTTTAAGAGGTTCTCAGCTTTTTTATCTCCCACACGGTCTAACTCTATAAGTTCCTCTTTTTTAAGTGTGTATAGATCTGCAACGTCTGAAATGAGTTTCGCATCGTATAACTGATGAACAAATTTCTCACCGAGTCCGTCGATATTCATTGCCCCTCGAGAAGCAAAGTGAATAATATCTTCTACGATTTGAGCCGGACATTTCGGGTTAATACAACGAATCGCAACTTCTTCGTCTAACTTAACCGCTTCATGACCACATGACGGGCACTGTGTCGGTGCTTTATACACTTCTTGGTTTGTACGTTCTTCGTACACGACACGCACAACTTCCGGGATAATATCTCCGGCTTTATGGATAATTACCGTGTCGTTAATACGAATATCTTTTTCCTCGATTAGCTCATGATTATGAAGTGACGCACGTGCAACAGTCGTCCCAGCGACACGAACAGGTTCTAAAATTGCCGTCGGTGTAATGACACCTGTACGACCGACTGTCAGTTCAATGTCTATAATTTTCGTTTTTGCTTCTTCAGCTGGAAACTTATACGCAATTGCCCATTTTGGCGAGCGGACAGTATAACCAATTTCTTCTTGTAGGTCTATGTTGTTCACTTTAATAACAATTCCGTCGATTTCATACGGTAACTCATTACGGTGCTCTTGCCAGTAGTTGACGTATTCAATCACCCCGTCGATATCTTCTTTCACTGCGCGTTCTTTGTTTGTTTTAAATCCTAACTTATCGAGCTGATCGAGCGCCTCACTTTGAGACGTTACCCCTAATATGTCCGCGCGTGGTGTCCCGTATAAAAATATAGATAAATTACGTTCACTCGTCAGTTTCGTATTGAGTTGACGTAAACTACCTGCTGCAGCGTTTCTCGGATTTTGGAATACTTGTTCATTATTTTCTTCGCGACGTTTATTTAACGTTTCAAATGCTTTTTTTGGCATATACGCTTCACCGCGTACTTCAAATTGTGCATTTAAATCTGTTGACAGTGGAATCGCTCGAATCGTTCTTAAGTTATCAGTAATATTTTCACCAACAGTACCGTCGCCACGTGTGGCACCTTGAGAGAATTTACCGTCTTGATATAAAAGCGATACTGCAAGACCGTCGATTTTTAATTCACACATATACTCTACTTTTCCGACCGCGCGTTCTACTCTATCGTTAAATGCACGTAAATCTGCTTCGTTAAACGCATTAGATAAAGATAACATCGGCGTCTCATGTGTGACTTTTTCAAACTTATCAAGCACCACGCCTCCGACTCTAGAAGTTGGAGACGTGTCGCTTTTTAGCTCGGGATACTCTTCTTCAAGTTGAACTAATTCATGGAATAACTTGTCATACGTCTGATCCGGAATTGAAGGGTCATCTAAAACGTGGTATTCATAATTGTACTGCGTCAGAAGTTTCTCTAATTCTCGCATGCGTTTTTCCATTTGTTATCACTCTTTCTTTTCAATTGGTGCGAATTTCGCAAGTAAACGTTTCGGACCAACTTTTGAAAATACGATATCGAGCTCCTCACTGTCACCTGACCCGTTAATTGCTGTAATCAAACCGTCACCAAATGTTTTATGCGCCACTTTATCTCCAACATTAAATGATACGCCGCTATTATCTGTAAACACTTGGCTTTTACTACGCGGTCGTTTTTTATTGCTACTACTACGACCGTCGTACACAGAAATTAGTGATTCACCCTCAACTAAATCTGCTGGTATTTCAGACCAGAATTGACTTTCCATCGCGTTATTCGTTCGACCAAATATAGTACGTGACGTCGCACGTGAAATAATTAAGCGTTCCATCGCACGTGTAATTGCAACGTACATAAGTCTGCGCTCTTCCTCGAGTTCTTCTTCTGTGTCCATTGATCTGTATGAAGGAAATAACCCCTCTTCAAGACCGACGATGAAAATTACTTTAAACTCCAGCCCTTTAGACGCGTGAATCGTCATAAGCGTTACAGCATCTGTATCGTCTACACTATCTTGATCACTAACGAGTGCCATATCACTTAAAAAGTCAAACAGTAGTTCATCACCAATTGTATGCGTTTCGTCAAATTCTTTTGTTACTGTTTTAAATTCTTCTAAGTTTTCTATACGTGAATTACTTTCTAGTGTGTTTTCACGGATAAGCATATTTAAATATCCAGTGTCGCGGAGTATTTCATCGACTAAGTCTGTAATCGACATAAACTTAGACTTTTCTTTTAAGTTTTCAAGTACACTTAATAATTGTGCTAAGTTTTCAGCGTTTTTCTTTGATAGACCGATGAAATCCGCGTCTTTAATTGCGTCGTATATGCTCGAATTTAACGCGTTCGCGTGTTGCTTTAACGTGTCGATCGTCTTCGGTCCGATTCCACGCTTTGGTGTATTAATAATACGTTCCATTGCGATATCATCGTGGATATTTAAAACGACTTTCATATAACTCATTAAGTCTTTAATTTCTTTACGTTGATAGAACTTCATACCACCAACCATATTATATGGTAGGGATGATTTTACGAGTGCATCTTCGATCGCACGCGACTGTGAGTTTGCTCGGTACAATACAGCCATGTCGTTAAAACTATATCCTTCATTTTTAAGTTTTTGAATTTGTTTGACGACGCGCTGGCCTTCTTCTCGTTCGTTTTGAGAGACGATAGATGTAATTTTTTCTCCTTTACCACGACTCGTCACTAAGTTTTTAGGTACACGACTCGTGTTGTTTTCGATGACGTTATTCGCTGCGTCTAATATGCGCTGATGCGAACGGTAGTTTTCTTCAAGTAAAATCGTCTTTACGTTATCGTAGTCTTTTTCGAAGTTTAAAATATTCATAATATCTGCACCGCGGAATTTATAAATCGACTGGTCACTGTCTCCGACGACGCAAATATTTTCATATTTTTGACTGAGCATATAGACGAGCTGATATTGTGCATGGTTCGTATCTTGATATTCATCGACATGAATATATTGAAATTTTGTTTGGTAATAATTTAAGATTGCTTCATCTTTTTGAAACAGTTGTATCGTCAGCATAATTAAATCGTCAAAATCTAGCGCACTGTTCCGATATAAAATTTCTTGATATGCTCCATATATATCTGCGTTTAACTTTTCTCTAAAATCATATGCGTTTTCTTTTGCTTCTTTTTCAGTGATTAAGGCGTTTTTAAAATTTGAAATAGCGTTTAAAAACTGGCGGGGTGGATATTGCTTTTGATCGATGTTCATCGATTTTAAGACGTCTTTCACAACATTTAACTGGTCTGTCGTATCTAATATCGAAAAACTTCTATCGTAGCCGAGTTTATCGATATCTCGTCTTAAAATTCTAACGCACATCGCATGGAACGTTGAAATCCACATTTTAGATGTGTCTTCGTCGATTAATTTGTCAACACGCTCTTTCATTTCTTTGGCTGCTTTATTTGTAAATGTGATGGCTAAGATGTTATAGCTCGGCACATCTTTTTCTTCAATTAAATATGCGATACGATGCGTTAACACACGTGTTTTCCCACTTCCAGCTCCCGCCATAACGAGGACAGGCCCTTCTGTTGTCGTAATTGCTTCATATTGCGCTCGGTTCATTAAAGATAAATCCATTACTCTACCTCATTTGTCGTTTTTAATGCTTGAGTAAAGTCATCGTAAATTGAATTTCCGACGACTAACGTATTTGCGAAAGGTTTTCTTTCTTTAAACTCTTCACGATTTTTAATACCACCACCGTAAATAAGATGGCTATTTTTAAGTTGTGAATGTATATGTTTTAACGTATCTACGTCAATCAGTGTCCCGCTGCATTCGATGTATAAATATTTTGACTCATATAGCTTATCAATCATATTTACAAGGCTTGTAAGTGTTTCTTCATCGGGTAAATAGCACTCCGCCTTCTTAAACGCTTTACACTCTTCATTTAAAATTATATACGGCAATATCGAGACTTCGTCGTAATCGATAATATCGTGAAATTCTTGTAACGCTTCAACGAGTAGTCCGTTATGATACTTAATATTCGTCGTATTAAACACAACTGGGATGAAATAATAATCGAATCCACCAATGACAGATTCAGTGTTAGATATTTCAAGTGCGAGCGGAATACTAAAACGTCTCACGCGCGCGAGTAAATCTAAAACGTTGTCTTCAGTGACATTATCTGTTCCACCGACGACGATTAAATCTGTTTTACTTTCAGCTAACCGCTCTAAATGCTCATCGCTAATCTCTTTCGCTGGATCTAATTTAAATATATGTTTTACGTCGTTTAACATTCGTTTCCTCCATAAAATCAATATTATAATTATAGCATTTTTTTACTATGCATTCTAAACGTACGATAGTCATCCACGAAAAAAACCTAGACAATGTCTAGGTTTATTCTTCTAATCCGACGCGTTCAAATATACGGTCTACTGATTGTAAATAATGTCTGTTATCAAACGCATCATCAATATCTTCTTGTGATAAATATTTCGTGATTTCTGCGTCGTTCTCTATTAACGGTTGTAGAGCTTGTTTACCTTCCCATGCTTCCATCGCACGTGGTTGAACGAGGTCATATGCTGCTTCACGTGATAGTCCTTTATCGATTAAACCGAGCATGACACGCTGAGAGTTCACAAGTCCATATGACGCGTTAATATTTGCTTTCATATTGTCTTCAAAAACGACTAGGTTTTGAATAATATTTTTAAATCGATTTAACATATAATTTGTTAAAATCGTAACGTCCGGTAACATAATACGCTCTGCACTTGAGTGAGAGATATCTCTTTCATGCCATAACGGTACGTTTTCAAATGCTGGCGTCATATACCCACGAATGATTCTCGCAATTCCAGTAACGTTTTCTGAGCCGATTGGGTTACGTTTATGTGGCATCGCACTCGAACCTTTTTGTCCTTTTCTAAACGCTTCTTCGACTTCACGCACTTCACTACGTTGTAAATGACGAACTTCTACTGCCATCTTTTCAACAGATGTTGCGATTAACGCAAGTGTCGAAATATAAAATGCATGGCGATCGCGCTGTAACGTTTGCGTCGATACACGTGCATAGTCTAAACCGAGATGTTTACAGACGTACTCTTCGATTTCAGGTGGGATATTTGCAAAGTTACCGACTGCTCCGCTCATCTTACCGACTTCAATATCTTTTCTCGCATATTTAAAACGCTCTAAGTTACGTTTCATTTCTTCATACCATAATGCAAGCTTAATACCAAACGATGTCGGTTCAGCATGAATACCATGTGTTCTACCCATCATTAACGTGTATTTATGTGCTTGTGCTTTATCTTTTAAGGCGTCTAAAAATGCATTTAAATCTTTCTCGATAATTTCGTTTGCTTGTTTAATTAAGTAGCCTTGTGCCGTATCGACGACGTCTGTTGACGTGAGGCCGTAGTGGACCCACTTTTTCTCTGGACCTAACGTTTCAGAAATTTGACGCGTAAATGCGACGACGTCGTGGCGTGTTTCTGCTTCAATCTCTTTAATTCGGTCGATGTCAATTTTAGCATTTGGACGGAGTTGTTTTACTTCATCCATTGGAATTTCTCCAAGCTCTGCCCACGCTTCTGCTGCTAAAATTTCAACTTCTAACCATGCACGAAATTTGTTTTCTTCTGTCCAAATATTGGCCATTTCTTCTCTAGTATAACGAGGAATCATATCTATACGTCTCCTTTTATCGTTAATCGATTAATTTACCTTCAAATACTATTTCTTGATGACTTACTTCAATCCCGTTTTCAGTTTCCTTAAAGACGGGCTTTTCCATACGTCTCACGGGCGTATACCCTTCACTTCTCATTTGTTGTAACACGGATTCAATCGTATCGTTCTTTGTAACTTCAAACTTCTTCTTTTTTAGTTGTTTTTTATTTTTCATTAGTACCGACTTCTTCTAAAATTTCTTCTACATCTTCAACGTCATATGACGCGACTTCACGATTTCGTACACCTTTTGTCCAGAACCCACCGTGAATAGATTTTGGCTCATATGACACGATAAATGCATTCGGATCGAGCTCGATGATCGTGTTTATAAGTTTTTTCTCGTGGCGTCTCGGCGTTAAAATTTGCATCGTCGTACGTTCACCGTCACGTCCATAACTGTACCCGTGCGTAACACCGTAGCCAAGTTCTCTTAACTGCATCGGTAAATCTTTATCTTTTTCTGCAGTAATTGCATTGACGACTTGATATCCTAAAGCAAGCTTTTCTTCGATGCGGATACCGACGAGTATCCCTGTACCAAAACCAAACGCATACGCAAGTATGTTAATCGGCTTATCTAAGTTATCTAACACTAGACCAAGTCCGATAATATAAATGAGCGTTTCAAAAATACTCACTAACGCAGCGACGTACTTATATCCTTTTAACGTCGAAATCGTACGCATCGTTAAAAACGAGACGTAACATATGTTGATTAAAAAGATTGTAAGTACCATCAGCCATGCGTTTTCACTAATTAATTGTAACAATAATTACTCCTCCATGTATTTCGGTTTAAGGTATCGATGATACGGTTTGTCTCTTTTATGTTGACTCGTCTTATATAAATGAATGATACGATCAAACGCCGCTTCAGGTACTGTTTTACCTTCTAAAAAGTCATCGATATCTTTATAACTCACTTGAAGTGCATCTTCATCGCTTAACAGTGGGCGGTCGGATTCTAAATCTGCTGTAGGAACTTTTAAATATAAATGTTCTGGACAATTTAAATATTTTAAAATTTGTTGTCCTTGACGTTTGTTTAAACCAGTTAAAGGCATGACGTCTGCTGCGCCGTCACCAAACTTCGTATAAAATCCAGTTAACGCTTCTGCTGCGTGATCCGAACCGAGTACTACACCTTTACGGTCTGCTGCAATCGCATATTGTGCCTTCATGCGTTCACGTGCTTTTTCATTACCAATCACGAAGTCATTAATATGAAACGATGCATCGTTTAGTGCTTTTACACTCGCATCGACGGCATTTTTAATATTAATTGTGACGTCAAAATCTGGTTGTATATAAGTAATAGCGTCGTCGACGTCATTCATATCGAGCTGTGTACCGTACGGTAAACGCACACCGTAAAAATGAATCGTATGACCTTCTTCACGTAACTCTTCGACTGCCATTTGGGCGAGTTTTCCGAGTAATGTTGAGTCTTGACCGCCACTTATACCTAAGACGAAACTTTCAATAAAGTCGTGGTGGTATTTATAGTTTTTAAGAAAATCGATGATTTCACGTACTTCTCTCTCCGGGTTGATGTTTTCTTTAACGTGTAACGCGTCTATAATTTCTCGCTGAATATTATGCATTAATATCACGCTCAGCAATCGATTCGATTAATGACTTTTTATCTTCCCATAATTGTAAGCTTAAATCGACTGGATAAATTTGTGGGTTTAATAGACGTCTATTTTCTTCCCATAATTCATCTAACGCTAATTCACGTAATTGACTCATTTCTTCAATAGATGGTGACTCATATACGAGTTCTCCGTTGACAAAAATATCATGTAACTTTTTCACTGCTGTAAAGTTCTTAACGTATTTACGTTTAACTGTATGCACAGGGTCGAACATAAATAACGGTTCACTATAATCGATTTCCTCACCGACACGAGTAATATAATCACCTTCAGATTTTTTCGTCTCATTATTAATAATACGATACACTTCTTTTTTACCTGGTGTCGTCAACTTTTCGACGTTTCCTGAAATTTTCATACGGTCGACTAACTGGCCATTTTCGTCTTCAATTGCAGATAGTTTATATACTGCACCAAGCGCAGGTTGATCGTATGCAGTAATTAGTTTTGTACCAATACCGTAACTATCTACTTTAGCACCTTGCGTGAGTAACGACTGAATTGTGTATTCGTCGAGGTCATTAGATACGACGATTTTTGCATCTTTAAATCCAGCATCATCTAACATCTTTCTCGCTTTTTTAGATAAATACGCAATATCTCCAGAGTCTAAACGAATACCGATAAAGTTAATTTTGTCACCGTACTCTTTTGCGACACGAATCGCTGTTGGAACACCTGACTTTAACGTATCGAACGTATCGACTAAAAAGACACAATCTTTATGCGTATCTGCATATGCTTTAAATGCTGAATAATCATCACCAAACGTTTGAACGAGCGCATGGGCATGTGTACCTGTCGGCTTAATACCAAACTTTTTAGCCGCACGAACGTTTGATGTACCGTCAAATCCACCAATGACTGCAGCGCGTGCGCCCCAAATTGCCGCATCAAACTCTTGTGCACGTCGCGTTCCAAATTCCATCAGTTGGTCATCCGGAACGAGTTCACGAATACGGCTTGCTTTTGTTGCGATTAGTGTTTGGAAGTTAATGATATTTAAAATAGCCGTTTCGATCAGTTGACACTCTGCAAGTGGTGCGTCTACTTGGAGTATCGGCTCGTTATTAAAACAAACGTCTCCTTCTTTAAACGCACGAATTGTACCTGTGAAACGAAACTCTTTTAAGTAGTCAATGAATGCTTCATCATAACCAAGTGTTTCTAAATACTCGATATCTGTTTTTGAGAATCTAAGATTTTTTATATAGTCGATAATACGCTCAAGTCCAGCAAATACAGCGTATCCATTTTTAAACGGCATCGTTCTAAAATATGCTTCAAACACTGCACGTTTATTATGAATATCTTTATCAAAATATGTCTTTGCCATATTGATTTGATACAAATCTGTGTGTAACATATAACTGTCGTCTTTAAACATCGTTTAACCCCTTACTTGAAGATGAATTTTTATTTTTTAATATTTTTAGATTACATACATTATATATGAATTGGCGGGTGAATTAAATGAGATTTACTAGTTTCAGAGCACGCTTCATCGTTTTATCTATCATCGTTTGTATTAGCGGGTTCTCTCAAGGTATGTTGCTCCCTTTAATATCGTTTATTTTTGAGTCGCGTGGCATTAGTGCGACGTTAAGTGGATTCCATACTGCTGGGTTATATCTCGGTGTGTTTATATCTAGTTTCTTAATAGAAGCACCGATGAGAAAATACGGATATCAAAAACTCATTGTATTCGGTGGACTATTTGTCGGTGTATCGTTGTTTTTATTCCCCATTTTAGATTCAATTATGTTTTGGTTTATATTACGCGTAATTATCGGAATTGCAGATAACGTATTACATATGTCAGCACAAACGTGGCTAACGTCCACAACACCGCAACATAAAATCGGAAAAGTTATCGCTGTGTATGGTCTGTTCTTCTCATTAGGATTTATGATTGGACCAAAAGTTGCCGACTTAGTCGTTTATGGGACTCATGTTCCGTTTGTTTTATCGAGTGTGATTACAATGCTTGCATGGCCGCTAATTTTCACATTAAAAGGTGCGAGTGAAGCAAAACCAGATAGTGATAACGTACCAATTACGTTATTATCGACGTTAACGAACTTTAAAACAGTTATCGTATACGGATGGGCAGCACTAATGTTCCCGATGTTATACGGATTTTATGAGAGTTCTTTAAACTCAAACTTCCCAGTATTTGCAATGCGAAATGGCTTTGAAATTAGCCAAGTGACTTGGATTTTACCGATGTTTAACTTAGGTGCTATTTTATTCCAACTTCCAATCGGTGCACTCGGAGATCGAATGGGGCGTGGCAAACTACTCACGTGGCTAGTTTCAATCGGAAGTATCGGATTTTTACTAATGGAACTCAATAAAGAATCATTTTTCATGCTGACAGCACTATTTTTAATGACCGGAGTTGCGTGTGGATCGATGTATAGTCTTGGACTTGGCTATTTAACAGATGTCATTCCACGTACACATATAGCTGCAGGGAACTTACTTATCAGTATTATATTTTCTATCGGAAGTATACTCGGACCAGTATTTGGTGGATCGTTAATCAGCCTATCAAATGGCACGTTATACTTCTCATTCTTTACAGTTGTAATGGTTCTCGTATTAATCGGAAACTTAATTTTCCGTTATCAACTCAAAAATAGAACGAATTTCTAATTCGTGATAAAATAAAATTAATTAGACAATAAATAAGGAGTTTATTCAATGACAGTAAAAGTTTTTGGACATAAAAACCCAGATACAGACACAATCACATCTGCGATCGTAGCAGCAATTATTGAACGTGAACTCGGTAAAGAAGCGATAGCTTACCGACTTGGAGATTTAAACAAAGAAACAGAATACGCGTTAAACTATTTTAATGTGGAAACACCTGAATTATTAGATTCAGTAAACAGTGACGACGAAGTCATGCTCGTTGACCATAACGAGTTTCAACAATCTGCAGACGGTATCGACAAAGCAACAATTATTAGCGTCATCGATCACCACCGTGTAGCAAATTTTGAAACGAATGCTCCACTCTACTTTAGAGCAGAGCCTGTCGGTTGTACTGCGACGATTTTAAATAAGATTTGTAAAGAAAACAATGTCACAGTAACAAAAGAAATGGCTGGTTTAATGATGTCAGCAATCATTTCTGATACGTTATTATTAAAATCACCAACGACGACTACTGAAGACGAAGAAGCACTTCACGAACTCGCAACAATCGCAGACGTGAACTATGATCATTACGGTTTAGAAATGTTAAAAGCAGGTGCTTCAACGAAAGATAAAAGTACACAAGCACTTATCACTGGAGACGCGAAAACTTTTGAAATGGGCGATAACAGCGTAAGAATCGCTCAAGTAAACGTCGTTGATTTAGATGAACTTTTCGAAAGAAAAGAAGAAATCGTCGATGAAATCAAAAAAGAAAGCGACAGAGAAAAGTACGACCTATTCATTTTAGTCGTAACAGACATCTTAGCGTCAGACTCTAGAGTCATCGCAATCGGAGAAAACAACAAAGTCATCGAGCGTGCATTTGACGTTGCACTAGATGACAACGAAGCGTTACTCACAGGTGTTGTTTCTCGTAAAAAACAAGTCGTTCCAAACATCGAAAAAGCATTCCAATCATTATATGAGTAAAAATAATATCATAACCTTCTAGTATTATAAAAATACTGGAAGGTTTTTATTTTGATTTCACTTTATATATTTAATAGTAATTTTTCAATTAGTGTTTTATAATAAAAATAATTAAAAAACGGAGATGTTGCCTATGGAACACATTCATGTTGAAGTAGATGAAATTCTGTTTTATAGATACGAAATAACAGTAGAAGAAGGAAGCTATCCTATGACGACAACTATTCATTACAAACACCATAGAAAGTTATTTGAAGCGACATTTAGAACTTATCGCGGGATGCAACATGTATCTTCAATCATACAAAAAGGAAATTCATATAAACCATCTAATGTTATAGAAGGCATTAAGTATATCGAGCCAAAAGTCCAGTGCTATGTCTATGATTCATCTGACGAAAAAGTAACTGTGTATAGTAACGTTGACCCTACTGTAAAGGAGTTGGACTAAGATAGATATTAAATTCGAATATAAATATATCGAAAATACGCTCGTTAATATGTATATGACAATTGATGGAGTAAATTATTATACGAGTTTTTCTGAAAACACTGTTTCTAAAAATAAAATTGAAATCGTATATGACTTAGCTTTTAGAGATATTCCGCAATATGAAGACGAAGAGTTTCAAAGTGTAGGTACATTTACGATTACGTTCGATATAAAAGAACACGATTTTATTATTGAATCGCACACTGAAATTGAGGAGGCGTCTGTCACGACGAATCGAAATTTAGAGAATGTATATTTTACGACAGATGGAGACGTCGTTATATTCGTTCAAACAGATGCGAAACCTAAGATGAAATTGGATTTATACTAAAAAATGTCTGACTCTTAATTGAGCCAGACATTTTTGTTTAATCTTTTTTTAAAAACATCCGATTAAATATAGACGTCTTTCCAATCGGCAATTTTTCTTTTGAACATGTGTCTCTAACCAAATATTCTTTGTTGTTTAACGCATTGTTAAATGTAACTTCGTCGATCCAATTTGAATGTTTTTTTTCATCAAAACAATCCGGATGAATAATTTCTCTCGTTGAATTATCTATAATCACTCGCTCGGATTGGCTCGTCTTATCGACCACTGGGATAAATAAAATAATAATTGCAATGATTAATAAAACTATTGTACGTTTTTTCATCGGTTTAGAATTTATCCTCGATAAATAATATTGCTTGTTTCTGATGTTCGATTGCTTTAATTAAATGCTCAGCGAGTTTTGTCGTCGTAATTGCACCCACTCCACCTGGTACTGGCGTAATGTAACCTGCAACTTCTTTAACCTCGTCGTACGCAACATCTCCGACAAGTTTTCCTTCTTCGTTAAAGTTAATACCAACGTCGATAACGACAGCACCTGGTTTAACATGCTCTTTACGAATTAAATCTACTGCTCCAGCAGCACTCACAATAACATCTGCATTTTTACATTTGTCGACTAAGTCGTCTGTATATAAGTTACACGTCGTTACTGTTGCATCTCTATTCATCATGAGTAACGATAACGGCTTACCAACGACTGCACTTGCTCCGACTACTGTTACGTTTTTACCTTTTAAATCGAGGTTGTAGTAATCAAAGAACTCCATCACCGCTGCTGGCGTACATGGTTCTAAACGGTCATCTGCGTTCGTTAACACTTTACCTAAGTTCATAACTGTTAACCCATCGATATCTTTAAATGAACGCATTAACTGCGCAGCTCTCGTAATATTAATATGTTTTGGAAGTGGTTGTAATAAAAGAATACCGTGGATTGAAAAATCCCAGTTAATCTCTTTAAATTTATCTAAAAATTCCTTTTCAGAAATGTCTTCAGGAAAATGGAATTGTTTCGTTTCGATACCTAATTTTTGGAATTTTTTTACCGCTGCATTTTCGTAAGAAATTGAATCTTCAAGATCACCAACACGGACAAAAGCGACTGTCGGTGTAATCCCGTGATTGATAGATTCTTCAACTGCGTTTTTAATTTCTTCAGATAAATGTGCGGCTACTTTTTTGCCATCTAAAATTTCTGCCATTGTGTAATCCTCCATATTTTATGTTGAGATTATTATACCATAATGACATTTCGATAATAAAAAATAACCATATCAAATAGATATGGTTATTGAAAACAATTACTTATTTAGTTTCACGGTGAAGTGTAACTTTGTTTAATCTTGGGCTGTATTTTTTAAGCTCGATACGCTCAGGATTGTTTTTCTTGTTTTTCACTGTGTGGTAGTTACGGTCACCTGTTTCAGTACATTCTAAAATAACTTGTACGCGCATTATTGTCACCTCTTCAAATAAATTATCGTGTGATTTCTCTTCAACTGGCCAGTTGATCATCAACGGATGATTACGGTTTTTAATCACTTTATTAATATTACAGTAGACGCCCTAATAATTCAAGTAAATTTCACAAATTTATATTTGCTAAATCGTAGGCGTTACGATATACTAATTTAGAACAAAAACATTGGAGGGAATTATTTTGAAATTAAGAGCATTACTAATTTCATTCGTCGCTATACTTGTTCTCGCTGCTTGTAGTAATGACGCAGCTGACAACAAAGAAAGTGATAACACAGATAGCGACAACAAAAATCTTAAAGTGTATACTACAGTTTTTCCACTATATAGTATGACTAAAGAAATCGCAGGAGACACGATGGAAGTCGAATCGATTTACCCTAAAAACGTCAACATGCATAACTATGAACCGTCTCAAAAAGACATTCTAAACTATGCAAAAGGCGATCTTTTCATCTATACAAATCATGAATTAGACCCTGTAGCTAAAAAGATTCATGAGACAATCGAAAACGACACTGAAGTGTTAGAAGCATTTAACAATGAAGAAGCATTCATCGAAGACGAACATCATCACGACCATGACCACGACCACGATGCAACTGAAGAAGAAGACGAACATGATCATGACCACGACCACGATGCAACTGAAGAAGATGATGAACATGATCACGACCACGGACACGATGCAA
>NZ_KV820815.1:0-5987 GCF_001815515.1 Nosocomiicoccus sp. HMSC059G07 | reverse complement strand
ACGACCACGGACACGATGCAACTGAAGAAGAAGATGAACATGATCACGACCACGGTCACGATCATCACCACCACGGTGAGTTCGACCCACACGTTTGGTTAGATCCAGAACTAGCTACACAAATGGCAGAAAACATTAAAGACAAATTAGTTGAAATGAACCCAGACGAAAAAGAAACTTACGAGAAAAACTTTGAATCTTTAAAAGCTGACTTAGAAGAATTATCTAATTCTCTAGACGAAGCAATGAAAGATAAAAAACGTGATACAGTATATATTTCACACGAGTCTATCGGTTACTTAGCACACAAATACGACTTTAAACAAGTTGGTATTCACGGATTAAACGACGATGAACCATCACAAAAAGAACTTACTCATATGATTGAAGACATTAAAGAAACGAAAACACCATACATTTTAAGGGAACAAAACGTTTCTTCACGTCTAACTGACATGATCGGAAAAGAGACAGATGTAGAATTCTTACCGTTCCACAATTTAGAAGCTTTAACTGATAACGATCCAGAAGACTCAACATATCAAAGTCTGATGAAAGAAAATATCGAAACACTTAAAAAAGCATTACAAGATTAAAAAAACACCCTTTGTTGACTTTTTAAAATCAACAAAGGGTATTTTTATGTGTGTAAAACGTATTATTGTTCCATTTCTAGGCGGATACGTTCTGTAAATTCTTGGATTTCTTTTACGTCTTTTTTAACGACAAAGTATGCGACGACTAATCCAATTCCAGTAAATAATGTCAGTACGAGTAATGTTTTAAATAAAAAACCGATTAATCCTTTAATTAAATCCACTTGTTATCCCTCCTGAATGATTCGAATCGCAGGTAAGTCTGCGGGTGCTAGTTCTATATTCCCGAGTTCACTACGTTTTAACCATCTTTTTTCAATATGTTCGTTTAATGTTAAATTTCCACGTACTACTTTTGAATAGTACGTCGTTAAATTGACGATTCCAAAATCATATTCATAACGCGTCGTCGTAATTTTATCGAGCACTTCGATTTCAGTATCCATTTCTTCTAACAATTCGCGCTTTAACGCTTCAATTTCATCCTCACCCGCTTCAACTTTCCCTCCTGGGAACTCCCAAAGGTTCGCGAGTGTTTTACCAGGAGGTCTTTTTGCGACGAGTATGCGATCTAAATCGTCGACAATTACTGCTGCAACGACGTTAATTTCCTTTTTCATTTGACTTATCCTTTATATTGTAATGTATTTCTTCGAACCTGACTGTAAGTGGTACGAAGATAAACGTATAAACAAAAAACAGAAATAACACAATAATGATTCGTGTCGAATTTAATATCGGTAAATTCGGAACGATAAAAACGATTGAAATAATAAGTAAAGCGAGTGCGATATACTCAAACACAACAGATTTTGTCGATGGTTCTATATATTCTTTACAATTTGGACAACGCGTTCTAGATCTCGGCTTAATCATATAGCCGAGCAACTTCTCTTTATATGTCCATTTATGATGGCAATGCGGACATACGGCCGTATGAAACTCTTTTTTTGCCACTTGAATCCCCCATTTTTTTACACTGTTTATGCTAATATAATAAGTATCATAGTTAAGGAGTGCTTATATTGAAAATCGAGTTACGTAAATCACTAAATACGATTCTTATCATTATTGCATTGGCTGTTATTTATAGATTCAGTTTGCCTTATTTACCTGGAGTTTTTAAATTCGCAGTACTCGTTTTATTCGTACTCATCGCTTTAATGTCGATTATGAGTGTATTTAAACGAGAATACGATGAAAACCCGTTCGAACGAAAAAACAATGACGAGTAATTATTCGACTCTATCGCCTTGTTTAAGACTCTCAAAGTCTTTAAAACGAATGCGTATAGAGTCTTTATTTAATTCTTTGTCGCTCATTACTTGAAAATGTAAGTGTGGCAATGTCGTCGCGCCACTATTTCCAACTTGTCCAACGATTTCTCCAGTAACGACACTATCTCCTACGTCAACTTTTACACTATCCTTTTTTAAATGTGCAAGTAAACTATATTCTCCGTTTTCGTGCTCGATGATTACATAGTTTCCTGACGGCTCATCTTGATTCACGATGCCAATCTGGTTATCTTTAACGTCACGCTTAACATCGACGACTACTCCGTCTAGCGGTGCAAGTACATCACTTCCAAAGACGAAGTACGCATTTAAATCACCGGGGTCACCGTTATGGTGATAAAACTCAACCATGTTCGTTAAATCATACGCATAGCGTTGATTCTCTGTTCTGTAATGATAGTTGTGAAACACGTCTGTACCACCTGCAGACACAACTGCTTCTTCTAGTGGTAGTGCATACTCATTTTTTGTCCAAACGTCATCCGTATCGTACTTTTCATTTAAGTAAAGTTCAATACCGATGATCTCGTTATCATCTGTAAACGCTGCAGTAAGACTATGTGTTTCATCATCATTGACATAAAAATATCGATTAAAATTCATCGTTAACTTATTGTGATATTTTTGATGAAGATCTCCCGCTTCACGATGAAAGATTTGTAACGATTCGACAAATCTTGATTCTTCAGTATTTTGTTTAAACGGTTCAAATGCTGTGTCATAGATTTCTTTAAACTTCTCACTATTAAAATATTCTACAAATGTATCTGGTGTTACCATGAAGTCACGTCCCTTTTTAATGATTTAATTTGTTTAACGTTTGTATTAACTCTTTAGACTGAAACTCGATAGATTGTAAATCGTTCGGTCTAAAATTATCGATATCCATAAATATCACTTGTTCGACATTTATGTCAAACGCTTTCGCAAGAGCCTCTTTTTTATTATCATTATTTAAGTCATCTGTCGCGACAAATAAATAATCGAGTTTCGCAGCACTGTAATCTTCAGTCTCGTATATTTTATAGTCATCACTTTCTAGTATACGTTTAATATACTTTGGTTGACTAAATCCTAGTACATCATATACTGCTTCAGTTCCAAAGCTTGAAAACTTCGGCCTTAAATAATACGTATCATCTTCATCGACAATTACTGCAGCATTCATATCGAGCACTTGTTGATTTAACTGACTACGAAGTGTAGACATTTTTTCTAAAAACTCATCCGCAATAAGTTTGGCTTCTTCTTCTTTATTTAACATGACACCTAAATAATAAAAATGCGTTAAATAAATTCGCTTTTTATATGGATTAAATGCGCTCGTAATATATCGCATTTCAATTGTTGGTGCGTAATCTCTATATGTCGCAGAATACTCATCTGGAGCATACGTGACGATTAAATCTGGATCTAATGACTCTACTGTTTCAAAATCACCAGGTTCAATAAAAGTCGCATCTAACTTCTCTTCTACTAACTCTGAACCTTTAAGCTGAGAGTTAACACCTACTGGCTCTACACCGAGCAGTTCAGCATTTAATGGGTCTGCTGCACGAAATAATACAGGTCGCTTAATTTCTTTATTTAGTTCTAAGTGTCCTGCTTGTTCAGTTGTAATGACACGTGTATTTTCGTCACTACTCACTTCCTGATATGTACTACAACCAGCTAATAGTATGGTTGCAGATAACGTCAATAATCTTTTTTTCATGATTTATCCCTACTAATATAATTGAATATAAAGTACTCGAGCTTTCTAAAAAAGTATGCGAGTATGATTCCGACTAACGTTCCCGTGACGTTTAAAATAACGTCGTCGATGTTCGTCGTACGTCCGATCGGTAATATATATTGAATCGTTTCAATAGATATTGAAAATAAGCATCCAAACATACTCGTCAACCATTCCTTTTTCGTCATTAAATAGACGAAAAATCCAAACGGCACAAATAATACGATATTCATAACTAAATTATTAAAAATCGCCTCATCTGTACCATAATCATACAGCTCTCTCATCGACTGAAACGGTACGACATTACTCGTATGTCCCTGTAAACTCGTCGGCATCATCGTAATTAATAGTATACCAATAACACTCATCATTATGCCGACAAACACCGTAAAATCTTTAAATTTATTATAATCATTTAACCGGTGATTGAACTTTCTATTGAAATAAATTGCCAATAAAAGCAATATGACAATACAAATGAAAAAAACCGGAATGACAGTCCAAAACGCTTTAATTAAAATCAATGTAACAAATCTCCAATTTTATTTATGGACTGACTATACCATATTATTTTGACATGAGTATATCAATTTAAAAAGAAAAGACATTGAGATAAATCTCAATGTCATTGTGTGTAAGTCATAGTTTATTTGCATATGTAAACTGGGTGCTTAGACTTATAATAGTAAATTAATGCAAGTATGCAAAGTAAATAATTCTCCATCGAAACATGAAAAAAATTAAGTGATAGATACTATAATCTTATGTATTAAAAATGTGAACATACCGTAAAGAACGTATTTAGTTATATGTTAAATATAATATTTACAATTTACTTATTCGCCAAAATATCTCTCATTTCAGTTGTTTACAATGTAATCTAAATTGGTTAGTTTCGCAATTTTATATATGTTGTTTTTCGCAGCCTCTAATCTCGCTATATAGTGATAGTAGAAACTCATTACGTAGTGTTCATTAAACCTATATAACCAATAATTATATGCACAGAGATAATTAAAACAAGTATTTGAACTGTAAAACAATATTTAATACACCTTATAAAAAATAGAACATTAAACGGGTCGTTTTATGTTCTATTACATTAAAGTTTTTCATAAAAAATTAATTGCATTATGAAAGAGAGTCGAATTATAATTAGTTTTCTTCATACTTAATTAACTTTATTATTTTTGTTGATACTTCTTCTACATAATGTTCATCATGATCTATACTAATCATAGTTGGCGAAAAGTTTTGAATCATATCAATAATTTGTTGAATTACAAGTAAATCTAGATAATTTGTTATCTCATCCCATATTAATAATGAATTTAAAGATAAGAGTTCTTGAGCAATAAGAATCTTTTTACCTTCACCAGAACTCCACTTGCTATTATGCTTAAACTTTTTCTTATAAACACCTAATTTATATAAAATATTAAAAAATTTTTCTAGTTCTTCTTTATCAAAAGAAGAAGTTATTCTTTCATAATCAAGGGGAGTCTTTATATTTTGTTCTATTATTGAAATATTAGATGGTAAGTTAATATATGCTTCTCCTTCATATTCAAAAGCCTCTTTATTTAATATAAAATTTAAAAGTGTAGATTTTCCGACTCCATTATCTCCACATAAAAACAGTCTGTCTTTAGGATATAAATCAATACTTATTGGTTGAAATAATTTTTTCCCATCCCTATATAGTGAAAAATTTCTTAGTTTTCAAATTTGGTGTCGTGCTGTTTCCATATTTATGTCTATATCTTTTGTAGTTTCAATATTATGAATTAATCTTTTCTTTTGTTCTATCTTCTCTTCTGTTCTTTTCAGTATCGCTTTAGAACGTTTCATATGTTTTGCTGCTTTCTTTTTATCAAAAGCATCTTTTGATGTTCTTTCTTTTTGTTCACCCCAATCACTAACTGTTCTAGAAATTTTTTCTAATCTTGAAATTTCATCTTTAAGCTTTTTATTTTTTTCTAGAGTAAGGTTATCATAATTATTTTTTTCATATTTCCAAGTTTCTATGTTCCCTTTTATTAAGTCAATATTGTTTCTATTAAGAGATAATGTATGATCTATAAAGCTATTTAAGAAATTATAGTCATGACTGATTACTATATACCCTTTCTCCGAGTTTAAGTATTCAGCAACCAACTTTCTTCCACTTAAGTCTAAGTTATTTGTCGGTTCATCAATTAACGGAAAAGAATTTTTATCGAGAAAGAGTTCCAATAATAAAAATTTAGTTTGTTCCCCTCCACTCAAACTGTAAAAAGGTCGATATAATAAATCATTTGACAACTCCATTAAATTCATTTCGGAAGATTTTATAATCAACCTAGCCACTTAAAA
>NZ_KV820814.1:0-322 GCF_001815515.1 Nosocomiicoccus sp. HMSC059G07 | reverse complement strand
TTTTCTATTTTACACAATTATATGGACGTAACTTTTTTCTTTAAGCGTTATAGATAAATTATGTGAATTTGCATATACAAATCATGAGTTAAATAAAGTGTTCGGAGAAATTTTCAGCAATAATATAACTTGTTTATCATTTATTAAAAAAACAGAATTTCAATGTGAGGCTAAATTAAAAAAACATAAAATAATAAAGAATAATTGGATAGATGTATATATATATAGTCGGTTTTTGGAAAAATTTGATTAAGATGAGAAAACAAATTAAGGTGGAGGAACGTAACATAATCATCATTATAACTAAATAAAATTATGAATT
>NZ_KV820813.1:0-208 GCF_001815515.1 Nosocomiicoccus sp. HMSC059G07 | reverse complement strand
TGTACCCTCAATCAACTTAATGTCATATGTCGGGTTATCATTCATAAATGTTTCAAATAATTCAGGAATTACTGCTCTGAATTCTTCTGTAATCCCTATTTTAAGTCTTCCAGAACCATTATCTCTTATAAACTGAATATCTTCTTCAAGATTTGTAAATGAAGAAAGAACGAGTTTTGCATGGCTATAAAATCTCTTACCTGATTCT
>NZ_KV820812.1:0-269 GCF_001815515.1 Nosocomiicoccus sp. HMSC059G07 | reverse complement strand
GACGAAATATGTTAAATATATCCGGATATCTAACAGAATCACGATTTTTTTGTTAAATATAATTTTACGATGTTGTCTAATTACTCTTTACAAGATAAAACACTCTTATTTGCCCCGTTAACTGCAGGACACCATGCTTTTCATCCCTCTTATTTACAAATTTGTGCCTTGGATGCTGAAATTTGTTAAATATATCCGGATAATTAACAAAAAATCGGAATTATGCGCTCTTCTTGTTAGATAAAAAATTATATTTAACAAAAAGTGAT
>NZ_KV820811.1:0-380 GCF_001815515.1 Nosocomiicoccus sp. HMSC059G07 | reverse complement strand
CAATTATTAACATCATACTATTTCATGCAGTTTCTATAAAAGGTATTAATTAGGTATTAAAATTTATGCTGGTCGGTAGTAACAAATAATTGATTTTTGTCTATAAATTCATCTTTCTAAGTAAATATCGATAAATAAACATTATAATTCTAAAGAGAAGCAATCGCCTCTTCAATTGCTTTATTGAATTGAACTAGTGTATGTTCCTTATTGAAAAGAGGTAGACCCATGACTCTATAATTATTGTTGAATGTATATTTTTACTATAGCCAGAAATGTGGCGACACATTTCTGGAAAATTATTTTATGCTTAAGTTAAAACTACTCAATATAAATTTTATAATTCCAATTGGTAATGAATAAAGTGATTATGATACCTC
>NZ_KV820810.1:0-39446 GCF_001815515.1 Nosocomiicoccus sp. HMSC059G07 | reverse complement strand
CACACTCAAAATAATAAGAGTGGTAGAAAAAAGGGGAAATGAAATATGAGTTATGCAATTGTAGAAAGAGAAAAAGGCACTGAAACCATTATTGATAGTGTATGTGAACGTACTAGTTATTATGAAACAGTTGAAGATTATCTTAAAGGTATGCTACAAGATTTTATCAGAGTAAATACATTTGAAGAGCTTTGTTATTTCAATATCTTTGATGAGTTCGCTGAATATAAATCATTAATTGATATGAAATACAGTGAAAATGTTAATTTTGAAATCTATAAATCAGAATTTGAACGTATTGTAAATAAGTATAACGACCATATAGATATTGAGTTATTAAAAATTTAGACAGTTTATGCTCTAGGTATCTAGAGCATAGACTTTAAAAAAGGGGTTATGAGAAATGAATGTAAATTATGCATATGATTATTTAGCAGAGTATTTATTAGATGTACTTTCAGATAAAGAAGATATGGATTGGTCTTATGTAGAGAGCGAATTACCACTAAATAAGGTGGAAACAGAACATTTGCTACATGCATTAAAGAATAGAACAGGGATAAAACTTTACTTTACAGAAATACATTTAAAATATATGTCGACTTTAGAAAAACTATGTAACAGTGCTGATAAAGGACGAATTGACGAAGATTATTTTTTAGAAACTAGACTAAAAGCAATTGAAGATTTATTTAAAGCACTGACGTTAGATTTACGTATATTTTAAATTAAAAAAACTCCGATTTATCCTTTTGGATAAATCAGAGTTTTAATCTATTTAAGGTTGTGCAAGATTTATTTTCAATAAAATCTTGCACTCTTATTTTATAAGTGCATGGTAGAAATGCTGATGCATTCTTTTATCCGTTCGTTATCACTCACTCTTATTTTTCGTGTTCCGATTGATATTTTATTTACTTACGCATACTAGCATCTTTCCACTTTACTATTACAAGGTCAAGCACTCACGTGTGCTGCAGGTAAACCTGCTGCAACCTTGTAATATCGTTTCAAGATGCTTTTCGTATGCTGTAAATAAAATATCATCTACACACTCAAAATAATAAGAGTGGTAGAAAATATATCCCCGATTGAGTATAAATTATATTTTATACATTATAAATTATAACATAAAGAATATTTAATTTACAAATATTTTATAATTTACTATAATGAGCACACGCATTTCTTTTATATTGGTTGTTTTAAGGAATCGGCAATCAATATGCACATTTCGTGCTTAGCAATTTTAGTGCATTTTAGTTGCTAAAAAAGAAATGCTCCATAGCAAGTGCTACGGAGCATTAGAAAATTTAATATTTAGCAACAATCGTTTTAGTCTTAATTTTATTTCTATCATAGGAATGGGGATCCTAAGAAATAAAAAACCCAAGATTAATCTGATTGAAGCCACTAACAGACTAGACGTTTAAAAATTAGATTGATTTAAACGTTTTTAGGTTACAAAATCTATGATTAAAATATATCATAATATGTAATTTAAAGCAACGTCAACACACTAGAATTGTATCGTTTTAGGGATAATTATATCCTTTTTTAAGTGAAACGACACTTTATATAGATTGTTTTAGATCAGTTGTACTCTCAAGCGTTTAGTCCATAGGTGGCTAAACGCTATTTTTGTATCAAAAATGAGGAGAGGTGCAACTATCATGAGTGTAAATCTATATAATTTATATAATGTGTTATTTAAAAAAGGCATATCAGACAATAGAGATCAGTTATTAGAAAAAAATAGTTACGGTAAAATCGCCTGTGCATCATCAAAAGAAGCAATGATTAAAAACCGTGGATTTACAGTTGGCTCAATCGAAACATTAATGAGTAATAAGCAACTGACACACTTCACGCCAAACGTTTTTAACTATTTATCACGTAAAAACGGAGTAGTTAGTGGTCATAGCGAAGAAAACTTAAAACAAATCAATACCTTTGTGATTGATTTTGATAATCCAAAAGCAACTGCACAAGATATTATGAATGTAGCGTTAGATATTAATATTTTACCTACATTCCTAGTGAAAACAGATAAAGGGTATCATGCTTACTTTGTGTTAGAAAAACCAGTTTTTGTATCTAAAAAAACGGATTATAAGAGCTTACAGATCGCAAAAAAAATCTCACAAAATCTAAGACAAGCCTTTTCTAAAAAAATTAAAGGTGTTGACCTTATCTGTAATCACTTTGGTTATTTCCGTTTCCCGAATAAAAATAATATTGAGTATTTAAATCTTGAAGAAACACATAATTTTAAAGTATTAATGAATTGGTCTATGAAATATACAGATGATGTGATCGCTAACTTTAAATTAGTCGTAGATAATACGATTCATTCAAGTAAACAACAAATTAAAGAGGCTTGGTATAGAGAGTTAATTACACAAGCACAAATATATGCAGGACATGGTTATGGGCGTAATAACACTGTATTTACGCTTTCTTTAGCGAACTATCAATCAGGTATCTCTTATGAAGATTGCTTAAATAAAATGGATGAGTTTAATACTTATTTAGAATACCCGTTACACGTCAACGATGTAAATCGTGCTGTAAAGAGTGCGTATTCAGGGAAATATTATGGGGCTAATAAGTACTATATTGATCACTTAATGGAAACGTGGACAAATAAATCATATAAATCAACAGCGTTTAATCCAAGATATAAGCACAAGAAAGCTCGTCATGAACGTGTTTATAGTAAGCAAGAAGAACGTGAGCAAGATATTTTAGCATTCATTAATGATAATGCACAGCAGGGTGTCGTTGAAATTTCTCTATCACAACTTGCGAATGTATTTAACGTATCAAAAGCAACAATTATTAAAGTAATTAACGCTTCTAACCAGATTTTTACAAAAGTAATTGGTAAGGGGAGATATGCAGTAACTAAAATTTATTCACTCATATCTCTAGTTCAACATGTCAAAAATAAATCGACAGGATCATTATTTAACCATCTAGAAATGGAAAATATTTATCAGTATGTAGAAGAAGAACAGGATAAAAAACGCTTAGAATCCATCGTAAATATGTTTAGAAACGAAAGAAATAAACGTCATATCGAACAACGAGAATTGTTGCTATAAAACATCTATAACCATTGTCACTAAAGCATTTTCGATACTTTTAGTTTTAACGGTCAACTTTGCCATACATATATATATATATATATAGTGTGAGCAGTTGAAGAATAATATAAATATAAAGATATTATAGGGGTGATTTAGTATGATTAAGGTAATAGTATTTCTTCTTAATGTATTAAAGATTTTATTGGTAGTACCTATGGTAATATTAGGATTAACATTAGATAAGCTTGGTTTTAAGAGTAATTTTTTAACATGGACAATTGTTGTTATAACTTATCCAATATTGTTAGCAGTTGAATTGGTAATTTCATATTATTTATTTGCCTTGGGATTATATGCTGTAGTGATGGTGTTTTACTTGTTCGTACAGTATGTTGTAACTCCTATTGCAATTGTATTGATGATTCCAGTGATATTAGTATTAGGTTTTTTCTATGTAATGTTACTCTTATTGCTCGGTGAATTTGCGAAGTAGATGTATGATCAAATGTTAAAAGAATAGAAAGTAGGGATGGATATGAAAAAAATAGTAATTGCTTTAATGTTAGTTATGTGTGTGATTGTATTAGCAGGGTGTGGGAATAATCCTAAAAGTATGTTTGAGGATAAAACTTATTTTGCTGAGCCAACAGATGGTGATTCTACGTTTTTACTAGAGTTTCAGAAAGATGGTTATGTTAAATTAATATATCCACAATTAAATAATGCTAGTGAGATTGGAACTTATAGTATTAGTGAGGAAAAGTATGATGATAAATATCATATTCGTCTTAATATTGATGAGTTAGGTCATGATGATTATCTTTTTGATGATAAAGAAATGATGTTTTTAGGTGTTAATAGCGATACATTGAAATATGACCCTGATTCTTATTTCTCTAAAGATTATGATTTCAAGATAAAAGAATATAATAACTAAGTGATTATTGATAATTTTTTTTAAAACGTTATAATGAACATAGAACATATGTTCGCTTTTACGAACAAAAAAATAAGTGTAAAATAACTTTGACTTTTTATTTAAGTTATGCGTATACTATTATTAACAAATAACATATGTTCGAATTTTGAGGTTGGTACTTACTTTGTACCAGAAAAAAGGGGGCACCTGAATGTTGAGTAAAGATCAGCATTCAGGCATGTCACCACAAAATGCTACCAACATTTAGTGGTCAAGCCCCCCTCAATAGTTGAACGTGTAATCATCCTACACGTTCACAATTCATTCTATCATAAATATGCATAGTTTCCTATAAGTTATGTGTATATTATGTGTACCGTATTTTGCATTTTATACGGGCAGGTACTAAGCGTTAGTACCCTATAGAGAGTTGTAGCGACTATTTGAGGGGCTTGTCACACTAAGGTGTGGTGAGCCCCCTTTTTTATGGTATAAACACTAGTACTAACGCTATAACTTAACGATTCCTTTCCCCAATTGAACTTAAGTTGTAACTCAATAATTTGAATATCTAGGAGGAATTAAAATGCACAAGAAAATTAATCGAAACACTCATCGTATTTTTTATCACTATTCCGATACTGTAAGCGTAGATCAGATTGAAAAGAAAGGTCATTTTATTCATACCTTTAGTGGTGAGAGCTATATTAATTTAGGTAATGGATATGCGATTCGAAAGTTAAAAGTCTTTTCAACGCATTTAGAATACGATACGCCTCTAAGTGATGTTGTTGTCCCCATTGCTAAAATTTACGACAATATTCGTTTTGTTAATAATTTTGACGGTAGACGTCTATATGGTCGAAAACATAAGTTAGAACCGTTAGTAACCATTTCTGTTTTAAGAAAAGATAAGCAAAGTCAACTCGCAAAATAAAAATTAAATTTTAGTAAAAAATCATACGTTCTTACATGCAAATGATAATTTGCATACATGTACATTGAAATTTGAATATAGTTATGTGTGGTATCCCTGCGACCGTTCTTGGATATTAGTAGATTAAGTTCTATCATGCGAAAGCCAAAGTTAGCTAGGAACAACGGATGGTCATTAAACATTTATTTTTCGTATTTTAAAATACAGTTGTCAGTCAACTAAAAACTGTCTTTTGCTGGTACACTAGATTGCCATTATCCCTATATTAATAGGACGAAGCGATCAAGCGTAGTGCGATGATATGAGCCTACTGGTGTATTTAGGGTTAATGCGTTCAAAGCCTAAAACGTAGATCTGACCTATCATTTATTTTTATTATGTTTTGTTTAATCTTTATTATTAATTTGTATGAGAATATATTGATTTCTTTTTTAAAAACACACAACCAGTATGTCTATTTTGAAGTAATTCTTTTGTAATTTCACTTTTAATCATTTGTATGTAAGAGCGTATGATTAAATGGAGTGTTAAAAAATGATTATTAATATCGACAAGTATTTCATTAAAGAATTAAATAATAATGGAATTGATATTACTCAAAAAGAATTGATTGAAATATACCGTACAAGCCGTAAACGTTGGGATTTTATCGAACGTTTAAAGAAAGAGAATATATCAGAAGAAGAAGCAATCAAAAAATATGATCTCTATGCTTTAAGACAGGACTAATAAAATCTAACTTTGGTGATATAAGATATATTTTATAACTTATAAAATATAATATATAACCGTCTATTTCTAAAATAGGCGGTTTTTTTATTTTAAGGAGGTGATGGAAATGTTAAATAAGTACAAAAACAGCACACTGTTTATCTTAATTGCAACAGTAATGATGATAATTCTAAGTAGTCCTGTAAGAGCAGACACGCATAATTATTATTGGTACTACGTTGAGTGGGGAGATACTTTAAGTGAATTATCAGAAACATACTATCAAGACATAGAAACAGTCGCAGAAATAAACAATATTGAAAATATCGACTTAATCTATGCTGATAGTTATTTAAAGTTTATTAATAATTTACGTGAAGTGCCACAGGAAACAGAAAGCAAAGATGAAAAAAACGACAAATCAAAAGACACAGTTAAAGAAAACAAACAAAAAAAAGAAAAACAAATTGAACGTGTAAGAAATATGGTTAAGATAAGTCCTTACTATATTTCTTCATTAGGAGGAAATTAATTGAAAAAGAACATGAACTATCAAGAAACTAAACAACGTTTCTCTTTGAGAAAGAAAGGTAGAAATGCAACGAGCGTGTTATTAGGATTAACTATCTTATCAACAGCATTTTTACCAACAGTCGCAGAAGCTAAACCAATTCACGATCATGAATTAACGGAAATTCCATCTGAACAAAGTGTTGCACCTTCAAAATATGCAGTCATTGCAGGTTTTAGTGATAAAACAGAATTTACGCAACAAGGAGATGGATGGTTTTCAAAGAAAAATGCAGTTGGTAATGATTATCATACACAGGTAGAACCAGATGATAATAAAAAAGGGAATATTTCTGTTACTTATACAAATATTGGTAATTACAAAGGTAAAAATTTAGATTTAAAAATTACTGTAAAAGATTGGAAAAAGACAGGTTTTAAAGGTGGAGAGTACTTTTCTTTCGCAGATAACCATATTGGATTCCATCAAGCTGGTTATGACTATGTCGATTTAAGTTTTGAATATGTTTATACAGACACTGGTAAACCAGCAACAGATTTAACTGGTTCTTACATGACGGTCACTGATATTGATGCATTACAAGGGATGGGCTTTAGTGAAGAACAGATGAAAAACATTGGAAAAGTTTATGCTCCGGCTGAATCTGAAGTTGATGTTACTAATAAAGATGACGGTTATACGTATTTCCAAGATGTTAAAAACCAAACGCTTGAAACAAATGACCCAAAAGGACATTTCACGATTTTAGTTGATGGTCATACACTTGATTTTAAATGGTCAAAAGATTGGTCTGAATATAGTAAAGATAAAGTCATTGATTGGGAAGCAGGAGAAAAAGAACAATACTTCGGTTATACTGCTGAAAAACCAGTACGTACAGAGGTGCTTGATCCAGCAAAACTTGTAACAGATAGTGATGAAGTAGATGTATTAGAAAACCATTTAAAAGTTATGTATGAACGTTATGAATATGACATTTCTCATACTGTTCCAGCTGAATATCCAGAGTTTTTCTATAAAGAATATGTAATGGAAGATGTTTTAAATGATGTGTTACAAACAGGCGAAGTTACAGTATTTAATGAAGATGATGAAGATGTAACTCATTTATTTGAAGATTTATCAGAGGGTAACCACATTAAATTTAAAGCGAAAGATGAGGTCTTATCTGATCAATCATTTTACGGTCATACGTACCGTTTTAATGTAAAAACTAACATTAAATCAGATGCAGATTTATCAAGTGTAACAACCGAAGATGGAAATATTCAAATACCTAATAAGGCAACAATTATTAAAGACGGTAAGGAACAAAAAGATACAGAAACAACAATCACACACGTTCCAACCCCAGTTGATTCTTCAGTAAATAAAACAATTATTGATAAAGACGGTAACGATGTTGAAACAAACGAGGTAAACGTTGGTGACGAGTTCCAGTACAGAGTAACAGCAACATTCCCGAATAAACAGCACGCAGAAAAGCTAGGTGTGTTCGATGATGTGCCAGACGCACTTTCTGTTAATTCAGTTGTTGTGTTAGACAAATCAGGTAATGATATTACTGATCAAGGTACATTAGAAATTAATAATGACAATGAGAGCTTTAGATGGACGGCAAACGATCCTAAAGCCTTTGCAGGTGAAACAATTCAAGTTATTCCAACAGTATCAGTTAAAGATACAGTAAGTTTCGCTGAATTTGAGGAAGATGGTAAATTTGTTTTCAAAAATACAGCACAACTCTTTGTAGATGATGAAACGATTGATTCACCAGAAGTTACAACAACACTAGAAAAAGTGAATCCAGAAATTAATAAAGGCATTGTTACAGAAGATGGCTTAGTAGAAGAAAATGAAGTATCAATTGACGACACATTTGAGTATCAAATTGATACAACATACGGAAACGAAACAGTACCAAGTATTTTAGGACTACAAGATGACGTACCAGACGGCTTTAACCTTGATTCAGTCGTTGTATTTGATGCAGATGGTAACGACGTTACAGAACAAGGTACGTTAGAAATTGACGAAGAAAAAGAATCGTTTAAATGGACAGCAAATGATCCAAAACATTTTGTAGGTAAATCATTAAAAACAACAGTTCAAATTACTGTAAAAAATGATTTTGATTTTACAGAGTTCTTAAATGAAGATGAATTTGTTTTTGAAAACACAGCCCAAATGATTACGAGTGATTCAGAAGGTAATGAAAAACATGATGATTCAAACCTTGTAGTTTCTAAAATGAAAAAGGTAGAAAATAAAATCGTGAAGACTATCATCGATAAAGATGGCAATGAAGTAGAAGAAAATGAAATTAAGCATGGAGAAACATACACTTATAAAGTTTCACAAACAATCTCAAACGAGAAAAACATTGATTCAGTTTCTTTCTATGACGATCTTGAAGATGCGTTAGAAGTTCTTAACGCAACTGTTTATATTGATGAAAAATCTGAAACAGAAAAAGTGTCAGAGAATGATTCTAAATCCGAAACTACAGAAGATGAAAATGAACAATCTGAAGAAGCTGATGTAGAAAGCGAAGAAAATACTGAACCGGAAGTGTCAGAGGAATCTAACAACGAAGATTCTTCTATTGATAATGAAAGTTCAGAAGAAGAAGTACAAGAGGATACGGATGTAGAATCTACAGAGGATAATCTAGAAAACACACAGGAATCATCTATCGATAAAGCAAATGTAGTCGTTGATCGAGATAAATCAGTTGTATCTTGGAATTTAGATGAAGAATCAAATGATTTAAAAGGTAAAACTGTAGTAACAGAAATTGAGGTTAAACTACCAGAAGATGCAAAGTTAGATGAATCATTAGTTGATGGTGACAACTATGTAATTCCTAACGTTGCTAAAGGTACTGTCAATGAGGATGAACTTGAATCTAATGAAGTTCGTACTTTAGTAAAGAAAGAAGTGTTACCAGAAGTAACACCACCTGTTGAAGAACCTAAAAAACCAGAAAATCCACCGAAAGATTCTTCTAAAGTAAAAACGCCACCTAAAAAAGAGGGTTGGTTACCTCATACAGGTACAGAGGTAAATTACCTCATTGTATTAGTTGGAGCGTTGCTTGCAGGATTAGGTGGCTGGAGATTATATCGTATTAGAAAAGAAAATTAATAAGGAGTGGTATTTTGAATTTAAAAAAGAAAGACATTGATTCTATTGTTCAAAGCGTAGGTTTGAATCCAAAAGAATGGAGAGAAGACGTGCTAAGTCATGCACGTCTTTCTATTATGGATAAGCAAGGCGAAATTTATAAAGAATTTGAACAGAATGTAATAGAAAAAGAAGCTTTAAAGTTATTGATTGATCAAACAAGAAAAACTAATAGTAAAGCAATACCAGGAGAAAAAGCTTCACCATCAAAAAACACTAAAGCATTAGGGGAAATGAAAAAGGAGAGATTATAAATGGATAATTTTATTAACTCAGTGTCAAACTTAACTTCAACATTACAAACGGCAGGTATCGTAGTTGCAGCACTTATGATTCTAGTTGCTGGTTACTTGTTCATGTTCGGTGGAGATGAAGGACCGAGAAAAGCAAAGAAAATTTTAATTTACGTCATTGTCGGTATGGCATGTATTTTAGGTGCAAATGCTTTAGCACAATACGTTGCAGATCAAATGGCATTTTAGAAATATAAAAGGGCTGTAGAAACAGCCCTTTTTATTAATATTAAGGAGGATATTATGGTACAAGAAGAAAAATTAGCACCACTTAAAGTGAAATTTACTTATTTACCAAATTCAAAGCGATTTAAAGAACTGTATAATATTCTATCAAAAAAAGATGGATTAAATTTATCTGTTAAAACAGGATTAATTTACCCTATGATTGATGCAGATAAAATCATTAAAGAGTTACACCAATTTGTGAATGCACCTGAGTTTAAACCAACAGATAAAGAGCGTTTAATTATTAGCTTCGTACTTGTTTCAAATGAAAAGAATTTAGCATTTGAAGTCAGTAGATATTCTTTAAAGAATAATAAACAAACTGTTAAAGATATTGTATATGAACAACTTGATACAACATATGTAGATCCTGAAGAATTTGATAGTGGTAAATCTGACTTTCAAGAGGAAGCAAAAATTTTAAAACAACGCATTGAAGAGTCGTATGAAATACAAAGTAATCAATTGTCAGAAAACGTTTCTGTAACAAATAAAAAACCGAGTATGTTTAATAAACTTTTTAATAAGAAAAAAACCGAACAAAAAGAATTATCAGCAATCAATTCAGAGGAATCTAATAAAAAATTAGAGAATGAAAAGATAAACGAAAAAAATATTAAAGAACATAAACCAGTCATTGAAAATAAAGTTGTAGAAAAAGAAGAAAAACCTACAAAAGAATTGAAACAATCAGATAAGGAAGTGAATATTGAAACAGAAAGAAAAGTCACAGAAAATAAAAATAAGGTTAATCCAAATTCAAATAAAGTAGAAGATACCATTAATGAAAATCACATGATTGAGGATAAAAAGAAAAAAATTAAAGATGAACCAGCTAAAAAAGTGACTAGTACTAGAAAAGAACAACCAAAAAACGTTCAAAAAGTTATTATACCTAAACTTTCTTATGAATCACCTGAAATTTCTCTATTAACTGGAGATTATGTTAGTAAAGCAGTACAAGAATATCTTAATGAAGCTGAATATGCTCGTGTTTTAAAGAAAAATAAAAAGATTGAAGACTATAACAACGAACTTAATGCATATTATCTAGATTTACAGAAAGAATTAGAAGAAAAACTAGAAAAGTATGCGAAAGATAAAAAACCTACGGAGCAAGATATAAAAGAATTTAAAGAAAGGGAAATCGCAAGAGTACAGAGTTCATTAACAAGCTTTGAAAATGACATTAAAAGTAATAATGCTGAAATCCTTTCCATGAAACGTGAACAATTTGGAAATGATTTAAAAGTATTAAAAGAAAAAAATCAAGAAAGGATTGAACATTTAAAAAGAGAAATAGAGTTAGAAGAGAAGTCTTTTGAAAATAAAGAAAACACAATCTTAGAATCACTAGAGAAAGAACATGAAAAACAATTAAGTGAACAGCTATCTCGATATAAGGAAGAACTTAAAGCATCTTCTCGTGAAAAACTTAAATTAAATCATCAAGAGAAACTAGATAAATATTATATGAATCGTGATTCATATAGAAGTGCATTAACACAAAACATGATTGAATCATTAAAAAAGAAATATGATTTATATCAAACAGAATTAAGTGCACTCACTCATGATTCATACTTAAGCCAAATAAAAGATGATATTCAAAAAATAAAGTCTAATGCAGAAGCTCATCAAGAAAAAATTGAAAAAGAAAGAACTAGACAAGCAATTGAGAATACACACTTTAAGGAACTCGAGCTTAAAGATATAGATGTTCGCAAATTAAGAGAAGAAAAAGAACATAATATATCAGAACGTAAAAGAATTGAAGCAGAAAATCGTGAACGTGAACTTAAAATTAAAGAAAAACAACAAGAAGATGATCACCTTGCACGTATGAAAGAATTAGAATTAAAGTATATGAAACCAAAAAAAGAAGACACGGAAGAACCTAAATTCAATCGTTTTCTGATAGGTGTTTTAAGTACAGTACTTGGTTTATTGTTACTAATTCTAGTTGGTGCATACTTAATGTTAAATCCAGAGAATGATGAAAGTTATCAATCTTTACTTGATAATCAAGATTATTCTGGTATTTCACAAAAATATCCAGATAAGTTGGATCAACTTAGTGAAACATTGTATCAGGAAAATAATAATTATGGATTAGAAACATTAGTAAATGAATCAAACAATGAGTTCGCTCTTTTTAGGTATCATTTATTAAACAATAATAAAAAAGAAATTATTGAAACTTATGAAAAAATGTCCGAAAAAGATTCTATTAAGAATAACGAACTATTACAAGTCGCACACGCCTATATGGATAACACCCAATTTGAAAAAGCACAGGAATTAAACGAAAATTTAAATGATAGAGAACTTAATAAGCAACTAGCAGAAATTGAATATTATCTTCAAGTTAAAGCAGAGTTAGAAAACGTCATTAACAGCAGTAAGGATAAAGATAATATTAAAAAAGCTGAACAAGAGCTTAAACAAGTAAAAATCATTTTAGGAGAAAAATAATATAACTTATATTATATATGATGTAAGTTATACATTATAAAATATAATATATAAGGAGTTTAATATGAATACACAACATAAAGCAGTAGTCACGGGAATTGTTCAACTACCAATAGAATTTAACAAAACAAGTCAAGGGAACGTTTATTCAAACGTAATCATCATTGATAATAAAGGAAAAGAAATACCAATATTTTTTGATGGACAATTAGCAAACGAATTAAAGAAATTGTATCAACCTGAAAAAGAAATCAATATCACGGTGAATATAGATACAAGAAGACAACGGGAGAAAAATGAGGGGCAGAAGAAAGAAAAATATAATGTAGTTCTTCAAGCTACAGAATTTGAATTAAAGGTTACACATTAAAAATAAGGTGGTGATTGTGTGCCTGAAAACGTGAAAGAAAAATTAGAAGTCATTGAGAAAAAAATACAAGATGGTAAAGAAGTTATTCATACGGAAAAAGAACCTTATGATCCTAAAAATATTTTAGGGATTCCATGGGTTCTTTTTTTAGTAGGTATGAGTTTATTGACGGTGCATATTTATATTATCAATTATGTGATTAAAATAATTACAACATTTACTGGTTTTATGAGTGTACAGTTAAAAGATTTAAAAAGCTTTGATTTTCAAGAACTAAACGAAACGATGTTAAGTACTATTTTAGATTTCAAAAGTCCATTCCTACCAATTGTTTTTATTGATAGTCAACCCACTTGGGCAAAGTGGGTTTTTTCTCTGCTACTCATAGTAGGTATTGTGATGATTGGTTATCGATTATATCGCTTATATGATCGTTATAAACGTATTTCTTACAATCAAAAAGGAGATGCTCGTTGGACAACAATTAAAGAATTGGAAAACACCTATAAGAAAGTACCAACGAAGACGTTCATATATGAGGGACAATCGGGCTTTCCAATTGCACATAATTACGGCTATTTTATAGATGAAGATACGTTTAACACTTTAATAATTGGTACTTCACGTAGTGGTAAAGGTGTAACAAGCGTTATTCCTTCCATTGACATTGATTCAAGAGCAGAAATTAAACCATCCATCATTGTTGCAGATCCGAAAGGTGAACTGGCAGGAGCGAGTTATGAAACATTAAGAAGACGTGGTTATGATGTAGAAATATTAAACATTTCAAATCCTAATGATGGAATGAGTTATAATCCTCTCAATTTAATTGCAAAATATTATGAACGTGGAGATATGGATAATGCAACGAAATATACTAAATCATTAACTCACACACTATTCCATGATCCAAAAGTTCAAGATAAAACATGGATTAACTTTGCATCAGGTATGACACAAGCATTGATATTAGCAGTTGTAGATTATTGCATTAAAACAAATCAGAAAGAAAAAATAACTTTTAGAAATGTTTATAATATGCTAATTGCTTATGGAACAAATGAAATAAATCCCGATAATCCAACAGAGGAAACAAATAAGCTAGACCAATATATGCGTATGTTAAAGTCTGAAAATCCAGAGCATCCAGCTGTTATTGCATATGGAACGGTTGAATTTGCCGAAGGTAAAACACGTTCATCCATTTTTACAACCGTCGCAGGTAAGCTAGATGACATTAACAAGGATGCTATCGCTAAAATGATGAGCCGTCATTCTGTAGATTTTAAAAGACCAGGCTTTAATAAAAGTATGCGTGTTCAGTTTTCAAAAGAGTTTTCTTCAATGCGTGGCGTTTTAAATGTTAAAGGTGATGAATATCCGTTTACTTTAGATTCAACAGGTGCAGTAGAAATAAACTTTAATACAAAATTAGATATTCATGATGAAATTTATTTTAAGTTTCAAGATAATAATGAGATTTTTATTGAAACAACTAGAAAAATAAAATCTAACGGACTAATTTATGAACGTGATCCTTATACAAATGATTATGTTTATGATGATAAAGTTGAATTGTTTTATGAATCTGATGCTATTCAAGATATTGAAATGACATATTCTGAAAAGCCGATTGCCATATTTATGGTTGTACCAGATTATGATTCTTCCGAACACTTTATCGCTAGTGTTTTTATCTCTCAAATGTATTCAGAACTAGCAAGAGAATGTGAAAAGGTTGAGGGGCGTTCTTGCTTTACACGTGTTAAATTCCGTTTAGATGAATTTGGTAACTTTCCAACAATTCAAGATATGTCAGAAAACCTTACTGTTTCTTTAGGGAGAAACATTCTATGGGAATTATACGTGCAGGAGCTAGACCAAATTAAGTCTAAATATAGTGAATCAGAAACAAATACGATTATTAGTAACTGTCAAAACAAAGTCTATATCAAATCCACAACGATGAATACAGCAGAAACGATGTCTAAATTAGCAGGTACAAAAACTGTCATTAGTAAAAACTTGTCATCTGATCGTTACGCAACACGAGTAAATGAATCAAGGTCGTTAGAAGCAGAACCTTTAATTCGACCAGATGAATTATTAAATTTTGTGATGGGTGAAACTATGGTCATAAGAAGTTTAAAGAGTAGGGATAAATCACGAAAAGATATACGACCTTTTCCAATACTAAATACAGGAAAAACACAAATGCCAAGAGCATATGAAACGGTTATAGATGATTTTGATACCAGCAAATCTTTAAGTCGATTTAATATTCCATCACAGCATAGAAATTTAATTTTAAGGGAAAATTCTATAGATTTTACTGAAATGTTTAAATCTAAAGGTGGAAAAATAAAAAAATCTTATTTATCTTCTGATAATAACTTTAGTACAGCTCAAATTAGAAAAGTTTCAGAGTTAATCACTCAATATTATGAAGTTGAAGAAAATAATATTATTCATAAAGAAATCATGGATAGTCCAAATAAAGATACGTTTTATGAAACTTTAGAGAAAAATTGTCCACCAAATATTCATCATCAACTAGATGATTTAAAAATAGAAATTAGAGATGTGTTAGAAAAAGATAGTGAAGATATAGTTCAAAAATCTGTACAGCAACCTATAAAGAAACGTTTTACAGATAGAGAACGCCTAGAGTATAACTATCAAGATCAGGTGTTCAAGATAAAAGACGTATTACAAGAAGATACATTTAATCAGTTATTCCATATATTTAATGCAAAAGTTGGAACACGAAATATAGATGAAGAAATGCTGGAACAATTATTTATAAAAGGTATAAATATTAGTAACTTATACGAGTTTTTAAATGAAATTAACGACGATGAATTAAAAAATAGATATGTAGGTGCATTAGTTCAAACGACAAGGAAGTGATAATTTTGGATGCACAAGAAATATTAGAACGGTTAAGTGATTATTTCTCCATGTCAAATCCTATTAACGATATGCTTAGGTGGATAGGTTTTGGATTGATAAAATTACTTTTCTCGATAATTAGTTTTTTAGAAAAAGCAGTCGAACAAACTTATACATTAGGAGGTTTAATTGAAAGTAGTAAAATCGACACGTTATTTAGTAACGTCATGCCAATTGCATGGGCGTTATTAACAATTGCGATACTCATTTATGGTTATCAGATTTTAACAGGTAACCAACTGTTTAAAAAGGAAATCATCACAAATCTGTTACTTGCGATTGGTATTTTTGCGATTCTACCATGGTTACTAATTCAATTAAACAGCATGACTAATGATGTTTTTCAGTACGCTCAAAATCAATCGAGCGATGAAAATCAATCTACAAATCAATTAGCGACACAACTATTAAAAACCAATATTAATGACATATTATGGATTGCAAAAAACAATTATCAAGTTTCTGAAGATGGTATCAACAACAACATTTCAGAAGAAAACTTAAAGTTGCTCTCTATCAACGAAAAAATTAATACTAGTGAAAAAGAAGTTGATGGTAAAGGAAAAAAAGAGCGTATGAAAGAACTTGGATTAGATGACAATGATGTAACAGTTTTCGATAAATATATTGCAGTGGATTGGCAGTTCAATAAGTCATTGCAAGATGTTCCACGTATGGACATTAAATTTATCGGTAACTTTGAATTATTTAGTCAATTCTACTACCGATACACATTTAATCCATGGGCTTTAATGGCACAATTTATAGCGATTAGTTTAGCGTTAGTTGCGACATCATTTAAAGTCGTTCGCTTATTTATGGAAATAACGTTTAGTAAAATTATAGCACCTTTTATTGCAACAACAGACCTTTCAACAGGACAGCGTATGAAAGCATTAATAAAGGATATTTTAATTAACTACAGTGCATTAGCATTGATTCCTTTCGTTATGCAAATCTACATTATCGGTGTCGGATGGCTAACAGTACAAGACTTTAACTGGGTTGTCACATCTATCATCATCTTTGCGATGAGTTATTTCCTAATCGATGGTCCAGAGATTGCAAAACGTATTTTAGGCATCGATTTAGGATTACAAGATGGCTGGCGTGTAATGATGGGTGCAATGGCAATGGGTACAGCAGGTGCAAAAGGAGTTGGACTTGCTACACAAGGTGCAAGTAATGTAGCAGACAAAATTGCTAATAACGAACGTCTTCAAGGTATTAAGAAAGGAACAAGTAATTTAGCATCAGCAACGATGAAAGATACAATGAATGATGCGAAAAATGCGATTGGATCAGGTGTCGGTAAATTCTCTGAGTCTGAACTTGGACAAAATCTGTATAGCTTTGGTAAAAAAGCAGGTAGACGTTATGGCGAAATGGCAGATGCATTGAAAGATTCAACTGTCGGTCAAACAGCACAAGGTATTAAAGATAGCGTTAAGACTATCGGAGATGTTTATAGTGGTGAAACAGATACATTTAAATCACCGAATAACTCAACCAATTTACAAGCATCACCACAAAATTTAGCAAATACTTTAGCTAATGTAAATTCATCTCTTCAACCAGATAGTACAGGAGCTACTAATCCAATGGATGCTGTACGTAACGTATCAGAACTTGTAAACACACAACCAACAAGTGATAATGACCGTCAACAACTCATATCTGCTATGTTACAAGGAGCTACAACTGGCGAAGCCCAACAGCGTATTAATGGATTATTAAGCAATATCAATGATCCAGAATCTAAACAACAAATGATTAGCTCTCTGCTCAATAGTAGTAGTGTAGGGTTGGAAGAAAAGAATCAGTTAGTTAGTGGTGTGATGAGTGGAGCAATTGAAGGTAATCCATCACAAATGGTACAAGATATTGTAACAGGAATGAATAATCAACCAGAGAAACAGCAACAGTTAATAGAAGCAATGGTTACAAACTCATCAATACCAAACGAATCAAAACAACAGCTTGTAGAAGCAGTCATGAGTAATAAAGATATGGGCGTTGAAGCTAAAACTCAACTCTTAAATACAATGACAAGTAACACGCCAAATACAGAATCTAAAACTCAAATGATTAATTCTATTGCAAATGGCGAGGCTGGTACAAAAACACAACAAGCCTTTGTTAATGAAGTGTTAAGTAGTGCAGATCGTGGAGCGAAAGCACAAATTAAAAATGTGGAAGAATTAATTAATTCTAATGCAAGTCCACAAGATACAGCTACTAAATTAGTAAATGCAATTTATAGCAATAACAACGATCCATCAATGCAAACACAGATGATAAATAAAGTAATGCAGGGGTCAGATAACATGGCATCTGGATTAAAAACACAATTTGTTAGTCAGGCAGTTACAGGAGAAGCATTAAATAGTAGTGCAAGAAGTCAATTAGTTAATACTATTTTTAATGGAAATAGTGAACAACCATTATCAAACAGTCAACAACGTGTGTTATCAGAAGTATTATCAAGTGGCTCAGGAGTATCACACAAAAATGCTTATCTAAATGAAATCTATAATAAAGCAGATCCTGTAGCAAAAAATCGTAGTGAATTTGTTAACATGATTCGAGGCAGTAATATCGAAATGGGTGTCAAAGAAGCCATTGTCAACCAAGCAGAGTTTAGTTATAGTACTAAAAACCAATCAATACTATCTAACCAAATCAATACTGTTATGAATACAAAAGGATTAGACGAGGGATTAAAAAATAATATTATTCATGAAATCTCAAATCCAAGCTCTGTTTATAAGGAACAAAGCTTTAAGGACATTGTAACAACTATAGATGACTTATAAATATTTTAAGGCACTTTATCTATGATAAAGTGCCTTTTATAAATTATGTATTAGAAAAAGGAGAGGATTAGAAAAGTGGATAAATATTTAATTCCTAAAGATATAAAATCGCAAATCAAATTTGGGCTATTTAACTTATCTGACATTGTCGTAATTTTCGCTGTGATGGCACTATGGTATATATTAATCCAGCAAACGTCTTTTGGATTCTTAATAAATTTAATGTTATTTATTGGACATGGAATTTTTGCTTTATTTTTAATCATGAGAACAAAAGATAATCCAGATCGACCAAGAATATCAATCATGTTATCAGCATTACTAAATCAAGATGATACAAATTATCACTCAATTGATTATAACAAATATAAAAACCATTCAAATTGAATGGTTATTTTTATAGGAGGAAAAAATGAACGAAACTGAATCAAGATTAATACCAAGTAGAATACAAAAAATAGAACAAGATAAAATCGAACTCGCAAAAATAAAGATACCGACTACATTCTTATCTGTTTCTCCATATAAAAGAATAGTAGAAATGGATTCTAACACGTTTAATGAAACGGTGATTCAAATGAGTAACGATACGTACGTACAAATATATAAATATAAATCGTACGATCTAAATTTATTAAATGTAGAAGAAAAAAGAATACTAATCCAGCAATTCGCTAACTTTTTAAGAATCTATAGTGATGACATTAAGAATGTAAGTCTAATGTTCCCCGTAAACACAACTGAACAACAAAATTACTGGATGATGAAGTACGAACATGCAAAAACACAAATCCAAAAGGAATTATCAGCGGAAAGATTATTAAGATTAAAAGCCATTCAAACACACTTTAAAACACAAACACATTATTGTTATATCTTCTCTAATACTATTCAAGAAATGGAAGATAAGATGAGAAATATAAATCAATATCATTCGCTAATAGAGTCCAAACCATTAACGAGAGAAGAAAAAGAACAGTTATTGTATAGGCTAAACAACCAAGAACCAGAATAATATATAACATATAATATATATGTTATATATTATATTTTATATAATATAAAGGAGTAGTATATGTTAAGTATATTTAATAAAAAACAAACAGAAACAATAAAGAAGAAACCAGAACACTACGCATTAGATGGTTATGACTTAGATTTTATCGCTCGTATACAGCCACAAGGTGGTATTAAGTTTAAAGAAAGATATGTGGAGAACGGAATCGGTTATCAGGGGTGTATCTTACTATATGATTTTCCTAATGATGTGACGGGTCATTGGTTAAATTCCATCATTAATATGGAGGGAACGATTGGTATTGTCGATTATGGAACAGAAGATAATGCAGAAGTAATGAATACACTAAATCGTTCCGTTAGAGAGCAACATTCCCGTATTTTAGAATCGAAAAATGCGTTATCGAGAAATGAATATCAAAATACTTATCGAAACCTTATGGATATTGGGGAAGCGATTAATCAATATGGTGAAGTTATTAAAAATATGAATATACGTTTATATATTACAGGATCATCACAAGTTGACTTAGATAAAAAGGTCGCTAAAATCCGTAAAGAATTGCAGTCCAAAGGTTTTAAGGGTCAGATGATGATGTTCGAATCAAAAGATAACTATTTATGTATGGCATATAATTTAACAGAACAGAAAAAACAGTTATCTTACTACAGAAAAGGAAAAGCGAATGTTCCAGCTTCAACAGCAGGGGCAAGTTATTATATGAACCACACAGAGCTAATGGATCCTAATGGAGCTTATTTAGGAACAACGATGACAGATGGTACAGTGCTTCTTGATATGTTCCAAGCAGATAGTAAGCGTACGTATTATAACTCAATTATTTTTGGTGCGATGGGTAAAGGTAAATCTACGCTCATGAAAATGTTATTTGAAGATCAAAACGCTAGAGGACATATGATTAGAGGTTTCGACATTGCAGGTGACTTTAGAGAAGTTGTGCGTTACAACGGTGGTCAAATGATTTCTTTAAGTGGTAGTGGAGGAATCATTAATATGTTAGAAGTGTTCGCTACAGCAACAACCGAAACAGAAGATGATCACCAAGAACTAATCGTTGATGAAAAAGCATCATTTTCAGCTCACTTATCTAAATTAAAAATGCAATTAAAAATATTAAATTCAGATTTATCCGAAACAGACTTAACGGATTATGCAAACTGGTTAAGAGAATTTTATATTGAATTTGGTCTACTACCAAGCTCAATTGAAGAAGATTATAAAATAACGGGACTAGATCCAAAACAATATCCTGTCTTAAGTGACTTACTCTCATTTTTAGAAAGTAAAGATACAGAGGGATATTCGATTGAAAAAAACCGAACTTTAGAAAAAGTCATATCCACAATTAAAGAAATGGTAGAGCAAAACGGTAATTTATTTAACGGACATACAACAATCCCAGACATATTATATGAACCAATCGTGTTTTTTGATATTAAAGGTTTAATGGACTATGGATTACCAATTTTCCAGACACAAATTTATACAGCGATTTCTATGATATGGTCACATGCACTATATCACGGACAACAAAGTAAGAAACAAATTGAGAATCCAGATATTGATAACGATACAGTACAGCGTTTCATGGTTTTTATTGACGAATGTCATAACATTATTAACGCAAACAACAGAGAGGTTGTTCAATTCACAAAAAACTTTATGAAAGAAATGCGTAAATATATGGCAGGTATTCAATTAGCAACGCAGTCACCACAGGAATTATTGCCAGACGGAAATGAATTAATTGTAAATGACTTAAAACAGATTTTTGAGTTAACACAATATAAATTTTTATTAGGAATGGATCAGTCAACATTAGATAAATTAGAAGACGTGCTAGGCGATACAATCAAAGAATCTGAATATGAATTAATACCAAACTTAGAACGTGGACAAGCGATACTTTCAATTTCTGGAGATTCAATCGTATTTAACGTAATGCCAACACAAGAACAACTAGATCGCTTTGAAGGTGGATTATAAAAAACTAAATTATTATTCTACTACTAATGAAAGCCCGATTTTATATACTTATAAAATCGGGCTTTTTTAACGTATAAAGACATGGAAGAAACGCTAATGCATTTCTTTAATTCGTTCGTTTTCACTCACTCTTATTTTTCGTGTTTCGATTGATATTTATTTACTTTGCATACTAGCATCTCTTCACTTATATATTGCAAGTCCAAGCACTTCGTGTGCTAAAGCAGACTTGCAATACCGTTACGAGATGCTTTGACGTATGCGTAAATAAAATATCATCTACACACTCAAAATAATAAGAGTGGTAGAAAAAAGGAGCAATCAATAATGAATATTTTAAATCAAGAATTATATTATCAACCCAATGAAGAAACTAGCGAACTAGAGTTATTTATTAATTGTGTAAGACTATCACAAGAATTTAAACAGGAATACCAATTATCAAAAGAGGAAACTAAAAGAAATGCTGAAAAGTTATTCAACTTTTTTAATGAAAAAGTGTATCAAGAATATGGAGTGAAAATATTTGAAGATGACCCATATTTAGAAAGTGATAATGGTACAACATTTAATATGTTAGCAGGGAATTATTGGTTCGTATTTAATTAAGTAATAAGTAGGGGCATTAAGATGTTCCTACTTTTCTAATCTCCATGAAAGCCCGATTTTATAAATAAAATCGGGCTTTTTATTGCATAAGTGCATGGAAGAAACGCTGATCGCGTTTCTTTTATCCGTTCGTTATCACTCACTCTTATTTTTCGTGTTCCGATTGATATTTATTTACTTTGCATACTAGCATCTCTTCACTTATATATTGCAAGTCCAAGCACTGCGTGTGCTAAAGCAGACTTGCAATATCGTTTCGAGATGCTCTAGACGTATGCGTAAATAAAATATCATCTACACACTCAAAATATAAGAGTGGTAGAAAAAAAGGAATGGTGTTTATGTTATTCAAAATTAAAATTAAAGAATTGGGCAACCGTTACTATGATTTAACAAAAAGAGATGAAAGAAAAGAACTGTATGATGCACTAGATAGCTTAGAAGATCCATTTAGCTATAGCGTAGTTGACTTAAAAACAGATGAAGATTGGGCAGATTTTGACAGTGATACAAACTTAGACGATGTTGTTGCAGTAATGACAGAGCTTAAAAAATTAACAGATAATCAATATGAAATCTTTATACAAGAAGTAAAACAACGCATTGAATCACCGATGGATATAATTTTAAGAATAAAATAAATTTGAAAGTAGGAAAATAAATGTTTAACAATGTTAGTTTATCTGGAAGAATTGCAAAAGAAATTAAAGTTTTTGAAAATGAAAAAAATAGAGTAGGAGTGTTTACATTAGCAGTACAAAGACCATTTAAAAATAAGGAGGATGAGTACGAAACAGATTTCATTAGAATAGTAGTATTTAATTACAACGTGGAGATTTTAGAAAAATATACCGATAAAGGCAGTTTAATTGGTGTAGAGGGAAGAGTACAAACAAGTAGTTACGTTAATAAAGATGGAGAGAAAGTATATACCACTGAAATTGTAGGTAAACGAATTATCTTATTAGAAACAAAAGAACAAAGAGAAAAAAGAAAGGGAAATAAAGAATTAGAAAAAGTAGATAGTTATTCAGAAGATGAAAATGATTCATACGAAAACTATCTATCAAACATTCAAGATGACGATTTACCGTTCTAAATATTATTTATTGTAAGGAGTGTTAAAAATGACAACTAAATTTGATAATAAGAAGGGTGTTGTGTGGAAGTGATTATTTATGAAGATGCTAAGATATACAAAAAAGGTGTTGTGAATTTCTGTCTAATTATTACGTGTGTAGGTATTATATTATTATCAACGATTACGATGGATTTAGCTATGAAGTTAGAAGAAACATCTCATCTCGTATTGAATCCTAACATGATTGCGAGTTTAAGCATTTCTGTAATGACTCTTTCCACAATCGTGTTGGTGGGATATATGATTTATTTACTCTGTCGTGGTGTGTATCGGTTATTTAATTTAATTCGAGATGGAGATAATGAATACGAGAAAAGCTTTTTTATGGGGATATATGATGCGTGTCGTCTGTTACGTTTTGATTTAAAAGTTATTTCCATTAAAACAGATGATGGTGTTGATATTAAAGATTTATCTGATGTTTCAAAGCTATCTAAAGATGACATATTGTGGGTAGAAATTGAAAGTTTATCAAATACAAAATTTTTCATTTCACCAACGCGTTCAAATCGTGAATTGCTACAATCAATCATTGATGTTTATTTAAAGAATGGTGATGTGAACATTGAGTTAGATGCTGTAGATGTACGAGATAAAAATATGAAATTGATTACACCAATTGAAGAGATGGAGACATTCTCTTTACTCAATGATAAAATTTTGAAATACATTCAAGTTAAAGAAGGGTAGGATGTTAGTATGATTAATTACGATAGAAAAAAGCATTATATGAATAAACCAATTGGACATATGTTTTGGGGAACGTTAATACATTCATAATTCTTTCGATTATTTATCTTTATTACAAGCACTTATTTTTAAAATAAGTGCTTTTTTTATTGTAAGGGGTGTGACTATGGCAAAAGAAAAAAGTTTAGTACGAAAGCAATTAGAAAAAAAACTAAAAAAGAAAATTGCTTTATGGATCACAGGAACAATTGGAGTAACTGGTGGTGCAATTTTAATTGGTATGTTCATGCTTTTGTTAATAATCATGGCATTTCTACCAATTTTTGGTGCACTCAGTGCTGATGAAGAAGAAAAAGCACAAGCTCAAACTCTTGTCGGGGCTAATTTACCACCAGAGGTTTTAAAATATAAAGATGATGTATTAGCTGAGATGAAAGTACAAGGTTTAAAAGATTTTCATTTAGATATTTTATTAGCCATTATGGCACAAGAATCAGGTGGACGAGTTACAGATGTATTTCAGGCATCCGAATCTTTAGGAAAACCACCTAACTCTATTAGTACAAGTGAATCTATTAAACAAGGTGTAAAGTATTACGGAGAATTAGTAAAAGCTGTAGGAATGACAGAAAAATTTGATTTAGATCAAACAAAACTTATTTTACAGTCATACAACTTTGGTTCTGGATTTATTGATTATGCAAAACGTATGAATGATGGTAAGTATTCTAAACAACTTGCAAAAAATTTTTCTGCTACACAAGCAAGTAATTTAGGTTGGAGTTCGTATGGTGACGTTAATTATGTAGAGAATGTTATGAAATATTTTAATACTGGTAATTCAAGTATTGAATTATTGACAGGAAATTTTAAATCACCAAATACAAGTAGTTATTCTAACAGTTACTTAACTGGACACTGTACATGGTATGTTGCTGGTAGACGTCATGAGTTAGGTGCAGGTTTACCAAGCAACTTAGGAGATGCTTGGATGTGGGTTGGTAACGCAAAAGCACAAGGTATTAAAGTAAATAATACCCCTAAAGCAGGTACGGCTGTTGTGTGGCAAAGAAATCAATATGGAGCTGACAGTTATTATGGTCACGTTGGTTTTGTCGAAGAAGTTAAATCTAACGGAGATATTATTGTTTCTGAAATGAACGTTGTAGGATTGAATGTTTTAAGTTATAGAACAATCCCAGCGAGCCAAGCAAACAATTTATCTTATGTATATTAGGAGGAAATTATATGAATAATAAAAAGGTTTTATTTTTTATTGTAGGAGTGGTTTTAGTTTTTACCGTTCCTTTTTTCTTACTGAACAAAAATATAAAAAGTTTACAGGTAGAAAATAAATATTTAAAGGATGAGTTAAATATTTTAGAAAAAGAAAAACAAAGTATGGAAAAAGATATAGAAATAGTTGAGGTTGAAAAAGAAGATAATGATGAATCGGAACAAAGCACATTAAACGATAATGAAATGATTGAAGATTTTTCTTTAGAATTTGTAAATTTAATGTTTAATCGTTTAAACAATAGTGATGTAGAAAAGTTAAAAGACTTAACAGAAAGTGAAGCAACAACTTTTTTAGAACGTAGAGGTTATTTTAAATCTGTAGATGATAATTCTAATATCCCTAAAAGTAACGTTGAAGAAATAAAAGTGTACACGAAAGATATTACAAAAAATAAAAAAGATGTTGTGATCGTTTATGGAACAAAAGTTGATGGTGATTCTGTTACAAACTATGGAATCTATCACTTAGAAGTTGAAATTAAAACAGATGGTAGTTTGATTGCAACTAATATGTATGGAGATAATCCATTAATGAATCCAGAGATAGAATTGTTTTTTGGTAAAGAAGCAGTAGATCAATAAAAAAATTTTTCTGCTACAGGGGGTGACATTATGAAAGATATTTTTATTGACTTAAAAAACACTTATAAAAATAATATCGGAAAGTTTTATGTTGGTTTAATCTTTCTAATTATATTTTCGTATATGTGTTTAATTATTTTAAATACTTTTAAACCAGAAGAAGCAATTAGACAAACTATGGATAGTGGAGAAAGAATTTCTTTTGAAGGAGAAGAATTAACTTATATAGAATCTATTTATAATCCGAACGAAAACGAATTAGAAATTTTATTTGGAATAAACAGTGTAGGTTCTTTATTCAGTGATAAGAATCTAAAAGCAAAAGCAGTAATTCAAAAAGATAGAACAAAAAACAAAGAGGTAACTGTAAAAAAAGTAAATCCACAAATTATTTCTATGAAGATAAAAGATGTTCCTTCAAATTATTTACTGGCAAGATTAACAACTTCTTTTAAAAAAGTTGGCAGTGATTCATCAAAAGAGAATGTATCTTATATTTCTCATGAAAGTATTTCTGATAAAAAGTTCTCTGAAAAAGATTATTTAGAGTATGCAATTAGTTTTAAATCTTCGTTCGTAGAAAGCGAAATTGAAAATTTAAATCAAAAATTAATTCAACTCGATGAAGAAATTAAATCAAAAGAAGAAAATATTTCTGAATTAAAAAGTTCAGATAGTTTACTTACTGAACAAGAAAAAAACAAAGTCGATACGCAGATCGAAACTTTTACTAAGCAAATTGATTTAATTGAAGACCAAAAAAAGAAAATTAAAAATGAAATTCAAGAAAGAGAACGTCAATTAGATGAATATAAAGGTGGTAATAGCTAACAAACACAGGGTTTTTATAGCTTTTATTTAAAGAGCATAAGGGACAATAATATCACTTTAAAGTTTTAAAGTGATAGGTTGGCAGTGCCAACCATTGTCCTATTAAGGTTTAAATAGTGAGTCAACTTGGTTCAGAAATGATATTACTTAAATTCAATTATGACCCTAATTGGCTCACTCTTTTTATTTTTAAAGTGTATTTATAAACTGTCTGAACCCGATTGACTCACTTCTTTTTAATTAAATATTATGGAAAATTAGGAGGGAAATAGCGTTTATGAAGTTTTTATTAAGGATTCCAGATGAAGTACATGCTTATTTTTCTGTAAAAGCAAAAGAAAAAAATATTTCCATGAATGAATATTTTAATTTGATTTTAGAAAATGAAATGACAAGTCAAACAATGTATTCTAATCAATTAGAAATACAACGATTACTTGTCGAACTAAAAAGCGTATTAAATAATCAAGTAAAAGTTATTGATGAAAATAATAAGTGGAATGAAATTCAAACAAATATTATTTATGAATTATTAGGAGTTGAAGAAAATGAATAAAAAAAAGAAGAGGATATATTTTTATTTAAGTGAAAATGAGCTTAACGAATTAGAAGAACATTTAAGAGAATGGAGTAGTAAATATAGTGACAGAACGGAATTTATTAATAAAGCAATCTCTAATTTAATTTCTTTAGATGAAAATAAATCAGTTGATTTATTAAAAATGAATGAAGAAGTTAAAAGATTAAAGACATTATTAGAACTCAACTTACAATTTACTTATTCCATGATGGAACGTCAGGAACTTAAAGTATCTAATTTATATTATGGAGATTCTTTAAGAGCAATCAAAGGTAAAGAAGCTATTAATGGACATTACAGAAATAAATTAATGAACGAGAATAAAATTCAAACTAAAAATAATGTAGTAGAAGAAAATAAAAACAAAAACAGAATTACAATCGATGATCTATAGGAGATGATATTTTGTATAAAACAGAAAGAATAAATTTTGCATTAGACGAGAAATTTAAAAAACAAATTGATGATCATGTAAAAATGTTTAGTGATAAATATGAAGATCGTACAGATTTTTTAAATTTAGCTATTAGAAATTTAATTGAAGAAGACACAGGTGTAACAACTAAAGAAGCCTTATTAAATTTAACACAAGAGATTAGTGATTTAAAAATTCTAATAAATATAGCAGTTAGAAACACAAATAATACATCTTATAAAAATAATTCAACAGGTGGATACCAATATAGGAGGGATTAGTTGAAAGCAGGAGTAATTTTAACAAGTGACTTTGTCGTAGGGAATAAGAAATCATTTGAAAATTATATCCGTTATATTGATCGTAAAGAAGCGAAGCAAAAAGATTTTCCAGATGAATTTGAACCTATCATCGATGAAAAATTTGAAAAATATTTAGATTATATGAATCGTGAAACAGCAAAACAAAATAATAAACAAGACAAAAGCACAGGGTTATTTAATGAAAAAAGTGATTTACTGACTAAAGAAGAACGTAGGGAAGTTTATAAATCATTTAGAACTGCTCAAAAAAATAACTCTGTGCTTTGGCGTGATGTGTATTCTTTTGATACACGCTGGTTAGAACAAAATGATTTATTAGTTTATAGAAAATTAAATGAAGAAAAAATTAAAGATGCTGTTAGAAATTCAATGCATACTTTTATTAAAGAAGAAAATCTAGATAAAAATAACATCATATGGGCTGGTGAGATTCATTACAATACAGATAATTACCATGTTCATGTTGCGATTTCTGAAAAAGAAAACAGCAGAGAGATGATCACCTATAAACGAAAAGATGAAAATAATAATTTTATTGAAGTTACAGAGCCTAAAGGCAAACGAAAAAATAAAACAAATTCAAAAATGAAATCATCATTTATTCATCACCTTGTAGAAAGAAATAAAAGTTTAGAACAGTTAAATCAATTGAGAAATACTTTAAATAAATCTATTCACATTGATGAAAGTACATTAGAACAGCGAAAACGACTAAATAAAATTATTTCACTTTTACCAGAAAAAGAAAATGAGTGGTCATACAATCATCACAGCATGAAGCATTTAAAAAAGGACATAGATGAGTATACTGAAACATTTTTAAAGCAACATTGTTCTAAAGAGTTCGATGAATATAGAAGAGTACTCTTAAGAGAGGAACAATTTTATAAAGAAGTCTATGGTTCAAAAAGTGATTATCAGTCATATTCTAAAAATAAATATGATGAATTAAAATCACGTATGGGCAACGAATTGTTACGTAATATTAAAAATAATAAATCTTATGTAGAAGAAAAATTAGGTGTCGAGTTAAATAGACCACCTTCAATTTCTAATAAGAAGAATAAAGAAATATTACAAAATACTTTTCTGAATCATGTAACTGAAAGTAGTAGGTATAGATCGTCAAATAAACCAATCTTTAGAATTGTAAGATACAGAGATACTGAATTTAAAATAAAATTAGGTAGTCCAATCATACGCAAACCACGATTGGTTAAACAGCATGAATTTAGACGTATTCAAAATTTATTTAATAATAGAAGAAGACAGAAAGAAGTCGAAGCAGAACATCAAAATCTTGAAGAACGTATTAGAAGAATTAATGAGCAGGAACAGGAATTATAAATTAAATATAAATAGTATTGAGCAATATACAAATGTATATTGCTCTTTTTTATTTTAAAGGAGATATACAAATGAAAGATTTTAATTTTGAAGGCATGGATAAAGAAACAAGAATAGAAATAATGGAAGCACTCATTGAACAATTGCACGAAGATGGTGCTTATTTTACAAAAGATGAACTAGATATTGAAGAACAAGAATATCAAATTGAACAAGATGAATTAGAACATAATATTAATGAAGAATTTGAGATGACAGATGATTTAAATCAAAGTTTATGGATTACTCCTGATAACCAACTCTTATCTGGTTATTCAGGAAATGGTATTCGTTCAATAGATCATAGAGCTTTATTAGACTTTTATAACTTAGATAGACAGGATACTAAAAGTTGGGACAAGTTACATGAAATGGGTTATGTAAGAGTTATACCAGAAACTGAATATGCTTTGATATATGAGAACCAACCTTTGTCTGAAGAACAAAAAGAATTAATCGAATCTTATAACTATAAAATTGAACCTTACGGGGTTATTAAAGATGAACAAGAGTTAGAAGAAGAAGCATATTATGATTTACTTGAACAATATGCAGAAGAATATTTAATTGAAAATAAAGATGATAAAGAAAAATATATTACAGTTATCGGAGTAAAGAATAGCGAAGTTGCTTTTACAAGTAACTTAAAAGAATTTGAAGATGAATATCATGATTATGAAGTAGATCATTACTTAATGCTTCATCATAATAAAAATGTTTACTCTATAAAAGATAGACCTGAATACGAAAGGGGAATTAAAGATAACCCTTTGTCTAAAAAGTATGAAACGTTATTAAGACAAACACGTGTCGGTGGTATTAGGAATGATGAGCTGGAAAAACAAGCAAAACAGAACCAGCAATCACTAGAATAAATTTCTGAAAAAGGAGCTTATGTATGAGTACTGTTATTATTGCAGAAAAACCATCACAAGCAAAATCATATGCTGATGCTTTTAAGATTAAGAATAGAACTAAACATTATATTGAATTAAATTCCTGTAATACATTCCCTAACGGAGCATTTTTAACGTGGGGAATCGGTCATTTAGTTCAATTAAAATATCCTAAAGAATATAACAAACCGATCAATACATGGGATTTATCCAATTTACCCTTTATGCCGAACTATTTTGAATACAAGGTTGATCCTAAAAAATATTCACAATACAATGCAGTCAAACAATTATGTATAAATGCAGATTTAATAATCAATGCATGTGATGTTGATCGTGAGGGTAGTAATATATTTTATTTAATATTAGAACATGCAGGTATTAGAGATAAACGTATACAAAGACTCTGGATAAATTCATTAGAAGTAGATGTAATACGTAAAGGATTTAATCAACTACAAGATAATAAAAAAGATTATCTTATGTATCAAGAGGCAAAAGCACGTATGCTAAGTGATTATTTAATAGGTATGAATTTAAGTCCTTTATATAGTTTAAAGCTATCTAAAATAGCTAATTTTGAAAGTACATTTGGTGTTGGAAGAGTTCAAACACCGACTTTATCAATGATATATCATAGACAACTCGAAATTGAAAATTTCAAATCAGAACCATTTTTTGAAATTCATGCAGATTGTAGTAAAGATGAACAACAATTCACAGCTAAAATGAAGTTGAAAGAAAAAGATAAATGTGTTGTCGATAAAATTTTTGAAGATATAAGATTTAAAGACTATGCAAGAGTGAAAGATATTAAACGCACTCAAAAAGAAAAACAAGCACCAAAGTTACATTCTTTAAGTACTTTACAGACTAAGGCGAATAAGTTATGGAAATATAGTCCTAAAGAAACGTTGTCTATCGTACAGAAATTATATGAGGCAAAATTAGTAAGTTATCCTAGAACCGATTGTCAGTTTATTACGGAACAAGAGTTTCAATATCTAAATGAAAATCTTGAGAGCTATCTTAATATGTTCAATATAAGTAGTGAATTAATTGATAATCGTTCTATGAGAAAACGTTTTGTGAATAATTCAGCAGTTCAAGAGCACTATGCAATTATATTAACGAGAACAGCTGATGTAGAAAAAATAAATATATTAAGTGATAAAGAACGTAATATATATGAAGAAATTTATAATACTACAATAGCTATGTTTCTAAAGGAGTATATATATGAAGAAACTGATGTAGAACTGATTATTGATGATCATTCTTTCTATAGTAGAGGTAAAGTTGATAAACAATTGGGTTGGAAAGAGTTATTCAATCAAAAAGAGAATACAGAAAGTATATTACCAGAAATGACTATAGGTGAAATGGTTAAAGCAAAACCATTTATCTATGAGGGTATGACACAACCCCCATCTCTATATACTGAGGGTCAATTAATTAACTTAATGAAAAATTGTGGAAAATTATTAGAAGATGAAGACACAGAAATACTAAAAGAGGTTGAGGGAATTGGTACAGAGGCAACACGTGCGGATGTGATAGAAAAATTAAAGCACCATGACTATATAAAAACTCAAAAAAATAAAGTTGTAATTACTGATAAAGGACGATTATTAGCAAGAAGTGTACAAGGAACTCTATTATCAAGCCCTGAAATGACTGCAAAATGGGAGACCTCTTTAAAGAAAATAAGTGATCGTCAGCAAACCTTAGAAAACTTTATAAACAATACAAATAAATATATCCATCATCAAATAACTCAAATTGATAATGATTTTAAAAATAATCAATTAGTAAATAGTACGGGTCATTCGACAGTTGAAATAGATGATCCAAAAATGATAGGAGATTGTCCTAAATGTAAAACATCTGTCGTTAAAGAAATAAAGGGCAAAAAAAGTATTTTCTATGCTTGTCAAAATAAAGATTGTGACTTTATTATTTTCAAAAATACTTTTGGAAAAAATATCTCTACTACAGTTGTAAAAGAGTTGATAACAAAAGGAAGCACTAAAAATAAAGTAAAAGGTTTTGTGTCAAAAAAAGGTACGAACTATGATGCGTATTTAACATTAGATGAAGAATATAAAGTATCATTATTATTCGATAAAAAGGGGGGTTAGATATTGAACTATCATGAATTAATAGAAGAAAATATGAAGAAGCGAAAAAAACGTAAATCAATGATTATTACAGTCGTTGTTATGTTAATTCCAGCATTACTTTTATTACTCTACCAACCATTTAATTTCTACTTAAAAGACCCTCATATTATTAAAGAAGCACAAGCAATTGCACAAGAAAATTATGACGAAACTACAGTAGATAATAATGAACAATGGCTTGAAAGTATATGGAAACAAACTAGTAAAAATTCTAATGGTGATCTTATAGAAACAAAAGAAATGGCAGATAATAATTTAACGTATGATTGGTCACAAGTTAAATTTATTAGTAGCATACCAAGTAATGCATCAGTAAATAAATCATTATATCGTGGACAATTATTCATTCCAGAACTTAATATGAATTTACCAATTGTCGAGGGTGTAAGTAACGAAAATCTATATACAGGTGCTTCAACTATGAAGCCGAATATGGTGTTAGGTAAAGGTAATTATTCAGTTGCAGGACATTTAATGCCAGATCCAAATACTTTATTTAGTCCACTTAAACGTGCTGAAAAAGGTATGTATATATATGCTACTGATAAAAAGGATGTTTATATTTATGAAATAGAACAAATAGAATATGTTGATCCATCGCAAATTGAATGGATTGAAGATGATGAAGATAAAACATTAATTACCTTAGTGACTTGTGGAACATTAGATGGTGTAAATCGTCTTATCGTGCAAGGTAATTTTATTAAAAGTCAGTCAATAGATAGTTTTGAGCAAGAACTCGCTGATAGTTACATTCATTGAGAGAATATTTCAATATTCTCTCTTTTTTATGCTTTTTTTATGATTCACAAAAAAACAGCTTATTTTAAGGGGGTGTAATGATTCGAAAATATTTTTTGAATGTTATTAGTCCTAGAAGTATTAAACGCTGTTAAAAACGCTGTATCAAATTATTTAGAAAAATTGGAGGAATTTTAATGAGTTTATTTGATGAAAAGGGTAGATTAACCGATGAAGCAGTATCATATGCTAAAAACGTACCGATTGTAGAATATTTAGAAGAACAAGGTTATTTATTAACTCAACAAGGTAATAGCAAGTATTTTAATTTAGATGATCATGATAGTTTTGTAGTAGATGCAGAGAAAAATATGTACTTTTGGAACTCACGTCAACGTGGAGGTAATATCATTAATTTACTACAAGATGAAGAACTTTTTGGTATGAAATTTAGAGAAGCAGTAATAGAATTAAACTCTAAAAATAATCAACGTATTCAAAGTGATCACGGTATAAATTGGAAACAGAAAAAAGAAAAAGAACCATACGCTTTTCCACTCGATAATATGGTTAAAGATCCAAGCAAAGTAAGAGAGTACTTAATAAATGATAGGAAGTTAAATCCAGATCTCGTAAATACTTTAATTAGTAAAGGATTAATACGGCAAGACGAAAGAAATAATGCTGTATATCCTTGGGTAAATAATGGAGAAATTGTAGGACATAACTCAGAGGGTAGTTATAAAAAACAAGATGGCGGAAGATATAAGCATATTGCAAGTGGTGCTAATAATGACTATGGATTTTCATTCAAAACAAGTCCAAATAAAGATATTAGAAACCTTTACTTTTTTGAAAGTGAGGTAGATGCGATTAGTTATGCTTCTTTAAACGGATTAACACCAAATTCTAAGTATATCTCTATGCGTGGTGTCAATAATCCCGATATAATTTATCAGCAAATTTTAGAAGTTGGACAAAATACAGGGAAAATTCCAAACGTTGTATACGGGGTAGACAATGATGAAGCAGGTTTAAGTTTTAATCAAGATAGAATAGAAAACAACTTATCTCATCATGAACAAGGTGAAATGCCAATCTATTTTGCAGTTCCACCTCAAAGGGAAAATGTGAAAGATTGGAATGATGAACTAGTAAGAAGAAATGGACACCCTTATGAACAACATGAACGTAATATCCCTTTAAGTAAGAAGCAATATCTTCAAAATTATAGACATCAAGAAAGTAGTAAAGGTATGGAATTAGAATAATATTCTATATCAATCATATATATTATATGTTATAATTAAGTAAGATATTTTATTTACAATTAAGCACGGTGTCTTCGGACACCGTGCTTTTTTTATGTTCATAGTTCATTAAACGGTCGTTTTATGAACTCTTTTATTGATAGGTTGTAAATAGTCTATTTTCTATTGCTTTATAGTTCATTTACTCAGTATAATTATCTATGTACATATACTATAGTTTTAAAGGTTTAATGTACTTTATGTATTGAGTTTCTTCTATTATATAGTGTGATTTAGGGAGTGATGAAAATAACACGTATAGGATATGCCAGAGTATCAACTTTAGATCAGTCTTTAAATAGCCAAATGGATATGTTAAAAGAGAGTGGTTGCGAAAGAATTTTTTCAGAAAAAGTAAGTGGAAGAAAAGAACGACGTACAGAGCTTGATAAATGTTTTGACTATTTACGTTCTGGAGATACTTTAGTGATTACAAAGTTAGACCGTTTAGGCAGGACTACAAAACAATTAATTGAACTTGCACAAGAACTAGAAAATAGGGATATTGAGTTACATATATTAGATACAAATATTAATACGAATACAGCTATGGGTAAAATGTTTTTTACTATGATGAGTGCTTTTGCAGAGCTTGAAGCAAATCTCTTAAGTGAACGCACAAAAAAAGGTTTAGAATCTGCACGTGCAAGAGGCAGAAAAGGTGGAAGACCCCCGATTGATGAAGAAACTAGAGACTTAGTACGTAAACTCTACTATAGTAGAGAGTATACAATAGATGATATATGTAGAATGACAAAAGTTAGCAAGACAAGTGTTTATAATATAATTAAGATATATTAAATGTTTTTTTATAAATAAAGTTTTAAGAAAGTGAAGGTATCTAACAATGAACGAAGCAAGTACAGATTTATGGGTATATGAACTATTGAAAGATGCTAAAATTCAAGCGACACCTCAAGGTTCTAGTATAAAAGATGTTAAAGAAGCTTTAAAAACAGCATCTAAAAAGAAAAATAAAAATGTTGGTAGACCAGAATATATAGCAGTAGTTAAGGACTACTTAATAGTTATAGAGAATAAATATGATACAAATTATCACGTTAAAAAAGATGAAAATAATATTATAGATTTAAATGTAGATAATATTATAAACTATGCGGTTAATGGTGCTTTACATTATGGATTACACTTATCTAAACACACAAAATATAATAAGATTTTTTCAATAGGAGTATCAGGTAACGAAACCTATCATAAAATAACACCTATATTTATAGATGAAAGACAAGAATATAAAATTTTAGATGATATAGAGACATTTATTGACTTTTCCGAAGAGTTTATAGAAGAATATTATACATCTCAGGTTCTTGCTATAGAAACTCAAAGAGAAAAAGAGTCTATAAATATAGCTAAGTATGCGAAAGAACTACACGAAGATATGAGAAAATATGGGGCAGTTCAAGATAAAAACAAACCATTAATAGTAGCAGGTATATTATTAGCGTTAAGGGAAGCTGAAATTGACAAGAAAAATGTTAATGACTGGTTATCAGGTGATACAGTTAATACGGACGGTAAAAAAATATATGATGCTATTGATAACAATTTAGATAGAGAAAATGTTAGTCCAGAAGAAAAAAAGAGAGTTATGATGAGTCAATTTTCTCTATTTAAAGATGAAGAAAGATTAAATAGCAAAAATAGTTTTATTGATATGACTCCAATAAAACACTTCACGCTATTTATAAAAAATAAGGTTTATAGAAAAATTAAAAGCACCAGTACGTCTTTAGACTTTTTAGGCGTCTTTTATTCAGAGTTTATGAGTTACTCAGGAGGAGATGGACAGTCTTTAGGAATAATTCTAACACCTCAGCATATTACTGATTTAATGTGTGATTTAGTAAAAGTTACAAATGAAGATATTGTTTTTGATCCTACTGCAGGAACGGGGTCATTTTTAATATCTGCAATGCACAAGATGATAAATCAGACAGATGATGAGTATGAAATTCTTGATATTAAAAAAAATAAGTTGCATGGAATTGAGCTTCAACCATATATGTATACCGTAGCAAATACAAATATGTTAATACGTGGTGATGGAAAATCCAATATTAAATATGAAAACTTCTTAGAACAAAATCCAAAACAATTACAAATCAACAAAAAAGCAACAGTTGGACTAATGAATCCTCCATATAGTCAAGGTTCTAAAGAATCAAGTGAACTATATGAAATAAACTTTATAAAACATTTATTAGACAGTATGATGACAGATGGTAGAGTAGCTGTAATTGTACCAATATCAACTGTGACAGCAGATACAGGTGAACCACAAAAAATAAAAGAATATATATTAAAAAATCATACTTTAGAGGGCGTATTGACGATGAATAACGATACGTTTCATGGTGTAGGCACTAATACTGTTATAGCAGTATTTACAGCAGGGGTTCCTCACAATCCTAAAAAAGAAGTGAAGTTTATTAACTTTAAAGATGATGGTTTTATAGTTAGGAAACACATTGGTTTAATTGAAACTCAATCTTCTATAGATAAAAAGGAAAAGCTTATGAAAGTATGGAATGATGAGCTTGAGGCGGATTTAGATTTTTGTATTAAAACAACAATTAAAGCAAAAGATGAATGGATTCACAGTTTCTATTACTTTGATGATTCTCCAGTCACTGATAATGAATTAGATTCAACAATTAGTGATTATCTCACATTTAAAATAGATATGCTAAATAAAGGGAGAGGTTATCTATTTAGTCGTGAGGAGGGTGATCAAATTGAATAAATTAGAATGGAAAGAATTTTTCATAGGTGGAAAAGAAGGTGTTTTTGAGGTTAACGCAAGTCAATGTGAAATTGATGAAATTAATATTAAAAATAAAATAGGTAAAACACCATATATTACAAGAAGTAGTAAAAACAATGGGATAAAAGATTTCATTAGCGATTTTCAAGGTGAAAACATAGTAGCTAATGATGGTAATGCAATAGCAATAGGATTAGACACGCAGACTGTTACTTATCAAGAGAATGCTTTTTTTACTGGTCAAAATATTCAAGTTTTAAGACATAATAATTTAAATAAATATAACGCATTTTACATAATCCCTTTACTTGAAAAACAGTTGAAGTTTTTAGAATGGGGTGGAAATGGTGCGACATTGGAAAGATTAAATAGAATGAAAATTATGTTCCCTATAAAAAATAATGAGATTGATTGGGAATATATGAGTAACAAAGTAAAGGAATTATTTAATAATAAATTTAAATCATTATTGAACTCATTAAATAATGATTTAGATGAGTACAATGCTTTAATTATACAATGTCAAAATAAAGTTGATTTTAATGAAAGCTATCAAGAATACTTTATGGATGAAATTGTAAATATTAAAAGTGGTACAAGATTAACAAGAGCGAATATGATCAAAGGGAATACGCCATTTGTTGGAGCTACGGAAAGAAATAATGGTATTACAAATTATGTTTCAAATATAAATAAAAGTTTGGATAGAAATATACTTGGGGTTAATTACAACGGAAGTGTTTGTGAAGCTTTTTATCATCCGTACTTTACTTTATTTTCAGATGATGTTAAACGTATTTCTTTTAAGAACAAAGAATATAATAATGAACAATCATTATTGTACTTAGCAACAGCAATAAGGAAACAAAAGATAGCTTACAGCTATGGATATAAGTTTAAATCAGGAAGAATGAAAAGACAGAAAATTATACTCCCTACTAAAGAAAATAATGAATTAGACATAGAGTATATGAGATTTAAAGTTTTAAGTATACAAAAGAAAAAAACAGTGGAAAAAATAAAGTATATCGAAAGCATGTTAAATGAAATAAAATAATATATGTGAGTGAATTATAAAATTTGATTATATTAGTTACCTAATCAAAAGCACCTATTTGAATAAAAAGTAGGTGCTTTTGTTTGTATAAAAACAGAACTTTTATTGATTCTATATATGACATTACTAAAGGTGGTATTCAGATTAAGTTTTATAAAATATAAATTATACTTTATATCTTATAAAACTTTAATTTATATAAGATCATGGAAGAAACGCTGATCGCGTTTCTTTTATCCGTTCGTTATCACTCACTCTTATTTTTCGTGTTCCGATTGATATTTATTTACTTTGCATACTAGCATCTCTTCACTTATATATTGCAAGTCCAAGCACTGCGTGTGCTAAAGCAGACTTGCAATATCGTTTCGAGATGCTCTAGACGTATGCGTAAATAAAATATCATCTACACACTCAAAATATAAGAGTGGTAGAAAAAAGGAGTAATTAAAATGGGACAAAGAACACAAATTTTATTACAGAAAGTCAACAGTGAGGGGAACGTAAGGAATGAATTTTATCATTATCAATGGGGTTACGGTACAGTAATGTATAAAGAGCTCATGAGTTTTGTATTAGACATAGAAAACAATTTATATAATTCCTATCACAAGAGCAATGATATATTAAGTTTTTCATTAAGACAAAAGCAAAAAAAATTAAAAAACTTTGAAATGGAACAAGATTTTTATCAAGAGTGGTTAGAAACAATACAAAGTGAAGAAATATTTAATAAAAAGTTTATTAAAGAAATCATAAAATACGGAGACAATAATAATGGGTATTTAATTATTCAATTAGTAGAAAATAGTAACAGAGATTTAGAAATGAATTTTGCATTTGTAGATAACTCTACAGGCAAGATAACGGATTTCTTAACGTGGCAAGAATATGCTGAAAAACATGGTTTTAATTATATAGATGAACATTTCAAAAATATGTTTGAAAGTTTCATAAAATATTATGAAATAAATGATATGGCACAATTCCAATAATTTAATAAGCCTATGATTCATATTGAATCATAGGCTTATTATTTTATAAATGCATGGAAGAAACGCTGATCGCGTTTCTTTTAT
>NZ_KV820809.1:0-548 GCF_001815515.1 Nosocomiicoccus sp. HMSC059G07 | reverse complement strand
TATTATATGCTTATTGATACTTGCCCCAGCTCCCATTGCAAATGCTGAAGAATTTGGTACAAGTTCATGTAACGTTAATTACTCTGTAAACGTCAAAGAAAAAAATATTATTGAAGGTAATGGGAATCAAGCACAAGAAGTCGAACTGTACGTTAACGATAATTTTATAGGACAAACAACAGTAGATAATAATAATAAATTTAAATTTCAGTTAAATGACGAACATACAGATCAAGATAAGGTAAAAGTAATCAGTGAAGATAATACGATTAATTTAACGTTTAAAGAAGATAGTGAAAATAAAAAAGACTTTGAAGGTACTTATCAATGTACAAAAAAAGAGGAAGAAACCTCTTCTGAAGATAATTCTGAAAAAGTAACTGAAGAAAAAGAATCTAAAGATATAGAAGAATCGACTACAGAAGAATCAGAAGAAATTGAAGAAGCGGCAGAAGATGAGGAAGATGTTGAAAAAGAACCAGCAGAAGAAAAGGAAACATCTGAAGAAAACTTTGAAAAAGAAACCGATGAAAAAGAGGAAGCATCTA